>JAKQFZ010000545.1 GCA_029558215.1 Candidatus Omnitrophota bacterium | reverse complement strand
TGTTTTTCGTTTCGACCTGCGATGAGGAACTGGGCGCCAATGGCGCACACGCCCTCATGCGAAGTGGGTTTCGAACGGATCTTGCCGTGGTCGGTGAACCGACCGATCTTTCGATCATCCATGCGCACAAAGGAGCCTTGCGCTGGAAGATCGAAACGGAAGGAGTTCCGGCACATAGTTCAACTCCAGAGAAGGGAATCAATGCCATCTACAAAATGCGTCGTGTTCTGGAATGCATTGAGCAGATGGCTGTTCCCGCTCTCAACACCAAAAGCCACACACTGCTTGGGAAGCCGACTTTGAGCGTCGGAACCATCGCCGGTGGCAGCCAGGTCAACGTGGTTCCCGGCAACTGTGTCATTGAAGTGGACAGGCGAACGATTCCAGGAGAATCCGAACAACGGCTGACAGAAGAGTTACTTGGTCACCTGGATCAGGTTCGAGCACTGGATCCCGATCTCAAGTTCAAGATCGAACCCATTGAGTGGTATCCCTCTTTTGAAGAAAGAACGGACTCCCCCGTAGCCAGTCTGGTGCAGTCCGCGTGCGATCGGGTATTGGGCACAAGCCGATTCAATGTGGCTCCCTGGGCTGCCAACTCCGGTGTGTTCAAGGCAGCGGATATTCCATGTGTGCTCTTTGGTCCCGGCAGTGTGGCGCAGGCACACACGCGCGAGGAGTACATCGAACTCGACCAGGTTGAAAAGGCCGTTGGTGTCTATGCAGAGATCATCCGAAATGCCGGTGCGGTCATTTCGTGACCAGCACCGCCAGATCAATGAACTGCCCGCCAGTATCCTGATGGCAATGGACGGCGATCGTGTTAGTGCCTCGCTTGAGTGCACGTTTGAGCGTATCGGTTATCTCAAAAGGCGCATAGGCGTCGTTCCAGCCCTCGCCCTCCCAGATCAGTTCTCCGTTCACATAGATTTCCGTCGCGTTGTCGTAATGCGTGACGAACACGGCTCTGTCGAATGATGAACCGTCGTGCTCGAACTGTCCTCGAAGCCAGATATCTTTGCCCTTCCAGGTCGTTCCCGTGCGGGATTCCCATCCACCCTTGTCACCAAAGCCACCTTTGCTTTCCTGCCAGGAACTGTCGTCATAGTCAACGGTTTCCCATCCCTCTTTGGGTTGGGTCTCCATCTGGTAGCGCCATGTCTGAGCACGGTCGCCATCAACAGCTGCACCAACCAAAACACACCACTCTACATCCGAAGGAGTTGTGTTCAGCGGTGGATCTTCTTCATATCGAGCGCGTCTTGAGGTGATTCGTTGAATGCGCTTCGCATCGAACTTGGGTGTTCGATCATATCTGTAAAGCCCGTTCTGCTCCTGCTCCACATCCGTCAATTGGGTGTAACAGAAGCCGAACATTCCTCTGTTGTCCAGAAGAACATTGGTGAGACCTTCATAGCGTGTGTAGAACTCCTCCTCAGTCTTTGGAGAGGAACCGTACCCCCAGCCGTCTTGGAGATTCCAACCGATTCCGCCGAACTCGCTGATGAAGAACGGCCGGTCACGGCGAGCCATTGAGACGCCGTATCGCTCTGGAACCTGCAAATCAGAGTCTGTTCCGTAGACAGTCCGAAAGGATGTGGGATTCTGATTGTAGTCATGGGCATCGAGAAGCTGGGGATCCGCAAGGCTGTGCACCCAACCACTGGTCTCCAACACCGGCCGCGTCGGATCGAGAGAACGGGTGATGTGATAAACCGTTTTTTGAAGTGGAGATGCCGTATGCGGCGTCTCATTGAAAGGACACCAGCCGATGATGCTTGGATGATTCCGATCTCGGTTGACGATTTCAGTCCATTCATCCACAAACGTGAGACATGCTTCCTTCCTGGCATAATCCATACCCCAGTTCGGAAACTCACCCCAGACCAGATAACCCAGTCTGTCCGCCCAGTAAAGAAACCGCGGTTCAAAGACTTTTTGATGCAGTCGTGCTCCATTGAATCCCATCGCCTGGGAAAGCAGGATGTCCCGCTTGAGTGCCTCATCACTCGGTGCTGTCCAAATACCTTCAGGATAGAAGCCTTGATCCAGAACCAACCGCTGAAACGTAGCACGGCCGTTGATCAGAATCGCTGCACCTTGTATCGAGACAGAGCGCAAACCAAAATATCCTCGAAGTCTGTCCAACTCGGTCTTGCCCTCAAGCAGCCGAAGATCCAGATCGTAAAGGAACGGTTCTTCTGGTGACCACAACCGTTGTTTCTTTCCAAGATTCAGCGTGAGAATGTTGCTCTGCCCATCCGCACGTGTCGCCGCCTTGGCGGCGACCTTGCCCTCTACGACGGCTTCGGCAAAAATCATAAGCCCTTGTCTGCTGCCGTCCACGTCAACCTGGATCATGACACGGGAGTTGGCGACATCTGGTGTCACGATGTATTGCCGGATGAATGATGAACCGACGGCTTCGAGCCAGACGGTCTGCCAGATGCCCGTTGTACGTGTGTAGAAGCAGCCATGACTCTCCTCGCGCGAAGACTGTTTTCCCCCCGCCTGCATTCCGCTTCGAAGATCGTCGAAGGCATGGATCACAATGGTGTTCTCGGCAGTCCCGAGGTGCTTTGTCAGCTCGAACGAAAACGGAGCGTTCCCTCCCCTGTGCTCACCGAGAAAGACGCCATTTATCCAAACTCTCGTCTTCCAGTCACATGCCCCAATGTGAACGAGAACGCGTTTGCCAGCCCAGTTATCGGGCAGCGCGAACGAGCGCCGGTACCAGACATTGCGAACAAAACCCAGACGCCCCAAACCCGACAGGGAACTCTCGCGACAGAACGGTACGATGATCTCATCCGGATAAGAAATGTCGCCAAGAAAGGTCTCATCAGTATCATCGTCTGTCTCAGCGAAATCCCACACCCCATTCAAACTCAGCCACTGCTCACGCATCATGTCAGGGCGCGGATGCTCCGCACGAGGGGTTCCCTCGGCACGACCACCACGGGTGAACAGAAGCAAGGCCACAATACAAAGACCCTTCACAACACGATGCCGATCTCGCGAGACTCTCATTCTGACCATCTGAAATCCTTTCCTCTTGGCGACGCGAAGTCCTACAGAAACGTGTCATCTCCTGAGCAAGCAAGGGAGCGGGCATAGCCCACACACCCGCAGGCGCTTGCCTGCTCAGAACAAACGATGCATTCATGATATGAGGAGTCCGTTTGGAAAGATCCCGAACGATGAGTGTATGGGTCAACTGTCTCCTCTCATCACCACAACAAGATCACCCGAAGTGGACGGATCATAAGGACTGCCGTCAAGTCCGCCATAGACATTTGTGACTTTCAAACCGCTCTGTTCAGCAATCTGAGAAATCTGCTCCAGAGTGAGATGCAAGAGCCGTGCGGTCTCCGAGACGCTCGACATCCGATCTCCCTGCAGGTGAAAGAACGTCAGAGACAGAAGAGTCCCGCCTTCGTGAGGAATCAGATTCTTGACGGCAACAATGGAGCCGTCATCGAGAGCCTTGTGCTCCACGCGATGTCTTGGTTTGGATGCTTGTTCGGACTGCGTGTTGAGAATCTGAATGGCGAAAAGTCCGCCTGGAGAGAGGCAGGAGTGAACGTGGACGAAAGTTTCTCGAATCTCGTCCAGACTCCCAAGAAGAGAGAGGGAGTTCCCGATGCAGAGGATCAAATCCCACAGGCCGCCAGAGAGTGTCCGCATGTCGCCAACCTGGAATGTGACGTTGCTCGTCTTGCGGGTTCCTCGGGCAACGTCTACCATCTCAGGACTGATGTCAAAACCATTCACTTCGGCACCCAGGGATGCAAAAAAATCGGCATGAAGTCCTGTCCCACAGGCAACATCCGCCACACGTGTCCCGGGCGCTTCTGCCAGCAGTCTCATCAGCAGTTTTTGTTCCCTCTGAAGACGGGACGCATTGTCAGACAGAATCTCGTAGTACTCAGCAACGGACTGGAAGATCATTGTGCTTCTCCCAAAAAACAAACGCTGAACAGTTCACCCATTCAGCGTATCTTTATTGTTCCTGATTTGTCAAAGGGCAGTTCTAAGAGAGTCTCTTCTCCAAAGACTGCACACGCTTGAACAGTTCCGGAAGTTGATTCTGGAGAGTTTCCCGCTCTTCGAGTTCCTTTAGAGGAACTGAAGGCCAGCCACCGATGACGGAACCAGAGGAGACATCCTTGGTGATCCCGCTTCCGGCCTGAATCTTGGCGCCATCCTCAACCTTCAGATGACCCACAATGCCTGCGCGTCGTCCGATTTCAACTCGGGAGCCGATGCACGTGCTTCCGCAAATGCCAACCTGAGGCTCCACCAAAGTCTCATCACCCAAAACGGCGTTATGCGCGATCTGAGCCAAGTCGCCAACAATTGTGTTCTCGCCAACAATCGTCTTGCCAAGAGTTGCTCGGTCGAGGGTGGCATTGGCTCCGATGTGAGCCCCATCCTTGACGACAACAAAACCAACTTGGGGAATCTTCTCAATCTTTCCGGTTTCTTTATTGGGGGCAAAGCCAAAACCGTCACTTCCGATAACCGCACCAGAATCAACCATCACGTCATGACCGATCTGGGTTCTCTCACGAACGACGACACAGGGTTTCAGGACAGTTCGCTCACCAATGACGGTTCCCTCGCCGATATAGCATCCGGGAAAAACAGTAACATGGGCACCGATGCAGACATCATCGCCAATGACGACATGAGCCATGATCGATGTTCCCACGCCAATTTGAACATTCCTTCCAAGAACGGCTGTTGGGTGAATTTCTGCCGAGAGCAACTCAGGTTTTGCAGAAGGCATCAAAACCGCTGCATTCTTCGTGCTCCATCCCATTCTTTCACTCTGTGATTTCGGGCAGGTGACCATTGGGTTTTCTTTTCCCTTCTATTAGACCGTTCAACCTCGACTAAAGAACGCAGGAAGTGTGCCAAATCTTGCCTCGTTCTCATTTCCACAAGACCTGGAAGCAGATATCAGGCCAACCAGCCATATCCCCGAACTCCGATGAACATCTACATGGATTTAATATATTGAGAAACAACAACTTATGGGATAATCATCTCGGGCAAGCGTGCCGTGAAATGTCTGGCGAAACAGAGATTCTTTTTGCCCTGGGTGGCTCGTATCCATAAAACTGGGCTGAGAAATCGGGCATCCATACCCCGATTCAGGGTCTCATCTTCGTTGTGTGGTATTTATACCCCATTTGGGTTCAAAGCCAAGGCGAACTGCACCCAAACACAGCCCCATCAGGAAATGGGAGACAGTCCAACAAGAGGGTGGACTCCATCAAAACGCGCACCTTACTGTGCCAGAGGAAGCGCCGATTTCCAACCCGCATGAAGTGCCGCGCTGAGCTGCTTGACCAGTTCCGACTTGTCCGGTTCGGCAGCGCAGTTCACATTCTCATCCGGATCCAGGATGTGATCGTAGAGTTCAGTGCCGACGAGGCTGGTCTTGTCCTGAATCCATTCGGTGTAACGATATCGTTCCGTGCGCATGGTATAGCCCATGATACCCTCTGGTCTCGGGTACTGACTGAATGCCGCCGACTTCCAGGTTTTTTGAGGATCGTTGAGGAGTGGCGCCATACTCAACCCTTCCAGTTCTGACCGAACTGTCAGACCGCAGAGTTCACATAACGTTGGATAGATATCTACAAATTCGACCAAGGCATCCGACTTTGAGCCAGGTGCCAACTGGGAAGGTGCCGACACGATCAGTGTGGAACGTGTCGCGATTTCGAAGTTGGTGTGTTTGCACCACAAGCCATGCTCTCCCAAATGCCAGCCGTGGTCTCCCCAAAGAACGACAACCGTATTCTCACGGAGTCCCAGTCGGTCAAGTTCCGCCAGGAGCTTTCCGATCTGTGCGTCCGTGAAACTGCAACAGGCGTGATAGGCATGAATCAGTTGTAGCGCCATCTCATCAGGGACAGGCCCTTCTTTAGGAACGCCCTTGTACCCGCGAAGCTCGCCCCACGTCGTCAACGCCATCTCGGGAGCATCTTTTGGCGCAAAAGGGTTGTCCGCCACAGAAAGACTTCCAGGGGGATACATGTCGAAGTACTTTTTGGGCGCGGTGAAAGGCAGATGAGGTCTGTGGAAACCAACCGCAAGAAAGAACGGCTTCCCCTTAAGATTGCGCAGCGCTGCAACAGCCCTGTCGGCAGTCATTCCGTCGGGATAGGCATTGTCGGGGACATCTTCGCATTCCCAGGCGGGACCGCGCACTTTGTTCCGTGCCTGAGTCACTTTCAGCGCAAGA
>JAKQFZ010000490.1 GCA_029558215.1 Candidatus Omnitrophota bacterium | reverse complement strand
CGATAGATTGCCCCAGACAAGTCCGCATATAACGAGCGAACGGAAGAGATCCGAGTGGAAGAGGATACTACGGCCTCTGTGCGATCCGTTCGTATAGAGCGACGTACTTGCTTGCCGATTCCTTCCACGAATGATCTCGCTTCATCGCTCTTTTCACAATGCCTTGCCAGGCAAATTTCCTTCGGTACGCGTCCACCGCTCTTTTTATGGCAAAATAAAGGGTTTTGGGGTCTGGTTCGACAAACACAAAACCAAAACCGTCCTTCGACTCAGCGTTGTAGTCCTTTATCGTGTCGGCAAGACCACCCGTCGCCCTGACAATAGGGATGGTTCCGTATTTCAGGCTATACATCTGATTCAGGCCGCAGGGCTCATATCGGGAAGGCATTAGGAACATATCACTGCCGGCCTCTATCTTGTGCGCAAGAGCATTGTCGAAGGTCAGATTGATGGAAACACGTCCGGGATAGCGATCCCCAAATTCAGCAAAAAGCCTGTGATAGTTGGGATTCCCCGTTCCCAGAAGAACAAACTGAACATCCAAACCCATCATGTAATCAGCCATCTCAGCGAGAATGTCGAACCCCTTCTGGTCAGCCAACCGGGATATCACGCCAATGAGAGGTTTTCCAGGCATGACATCAAGTCCCGCCTGCATCTGAAGGTCTTCCTTGCACTTGGCTTTTCCCTTCAGATCCTTGGCCGTGTAGTTGCAGGCGATATACCGATCCGTTTCGGGGTTCCATTCGGTAGAGTCAACTCCATTGACAATGCCAGTCAAGTGTTCCGCTCTGCGTCGCAGTACGCCATCAAGACGGCACCCGAACTCCGATGTCTGTATCTCCTCAGCATACTTTTGGCTGACGGTGCTAAGATGATCTGCAAAGATCAAGCCACCTTTCATCAAGTTGAAGCCACCGTAAAACTCAACCCCGTCAATCGTAAAGATGCTCCAGTCAATTCCAGTGAGTGGAAACTGGTCTCCCGGAAAAGTGCCCTGATAGGCAAGATTATGAATGGTATAGAGGGTCTTTGTGTTCTGGAAAAAGGGATTTTCGCGATAGACGGTCTTGAGATACATCGGGATTAGAGCGGCCTGCCAGTCGTGACAGTGGATTATGTCAGTGGCCATATTGGCCGTCTCCAAAAACTGAAGAACTCCACGGCAGAAAAATGCAAAACGTTCCAGGTTATCCACATAGTCGAGTCCAGACTCGCCGTAGAGTTGGGGTCGGTCGAAGAACTCGTCGTTGGCAACTAGATAGACTTTCACAGAACTGTTGGGAAGAAACGCCCACTCAACCGAACCTTCCAATGTCCGTCCACCAATCGGGATCTCCAGACGCACCCCAGTGGGCTCGGTTTGGAGCCCCTGCTCAACCACTGTTCGGTACTTGGGCATGAATACACAAACATCCTGTCCCAATTCCTCCAATGCAGGAGGAAGAGAACCTGAGACATCAGCCAAGCCGCCCGTTTTCGCGAAAGGAACAACTTCGGAAGCAACTACTGCTATCTTCAATGACTTGACCCTCCCTGTTCTGGTTGTCAACTTCTACTTTTCACTATAGCATCTGTCTGCTTAACGATCAAGAAGGAGCGCAAGTCATGAAGCAAGCCGCGGATGCTATCGTAATCGGTGGGGGAGCTTCCGGGATGATGGCTGCAATTGTAGCTGCCAGGAACGGGACTTCAGTCAGGATATTGGAGCGGATGCAGCGGGTAGGCAAGAAACTACTGGCCACTGGAAACGGACGATGCAATCTCAGCAATCAAAGGGTTTCGATTGAGGACTATCATGGGACATCTCCCAAGTTCGCCGCACAGGTGCTTCATCAGTTCGACTGCGTTCAAACAATGAAGTTCTTTGAGGAACTTGGGATTGCCTGGCGCATTGAGGATCATGGGCGTGTTTTTCCTCTTTCTGACCAGGCGTCTAGCGTATTGGATGTACTCCGGTTTGAGTTGGATCGTCTGGGTGTGCCAGTTGAATGTGAGACGATTATCCAGAAGGTTGTTCGGGATGATGATGGTTTGTCCTGCCTATCGTCCGAAGGACTTGCCTTCAAAGCGCACAAGGTGATCGTCGCAACTGGCGGTAAGTCCGCACCCAATCTGGGTTCCAATGGAGGAGGATTCAGGATTGCCCAAGCCTTGGGGCACCACATCGTCGAGCCGCATCCTGCCTTGGTGCCTGTGACCTTGGACTGTCCCGCCTTGAAACATATCAATGGAGTGAAGGTCATTGCCGATGCTCAAGCGTTGGTTGACGGAGTTCCACAGGGAAGGGAAGTCGGCGAAGTCCTCTTCACTGAATACGGTGTCTCCGGTTCCCCAATTCTTGCTTTGAGTCGGATCATTTCCGAGTCGCTGCTCAAGGGGAGCGAGTCCAGCATTCAGCTGGATTTGTTTCCCGAGATGTCTTTCGATGAGCTGCTCTCGTTTCTCAGAAACCGGTTTTCTGTGGCTTCCGAGAAGTCCGTCTCCTTCAGTTTTGTCGGACTCGTTCACAAGCGGCTTATCTCTTTGATCCTCAAGGAGGCGGAGATACAGAATGCAGAGTGTTCATGCTCCAAAATCGGTGAGAGTGATATCTCTCGCATCGCAAAGGCTCTTAAAGGATTGAAGTTTCGTTGTTCTGGTACGCTCTCCTGGATGTACTCTCAAGTGACTGCCGGTGGTGTTGATGTGCGGGAAGTTGACCGACGCACTCTCGAGTCCAAAGTGGTTCCAGGTGTCTATTTCGCAGGAGAGGTGTTGGATGTGGATGGCAACTCTGGTGGGTACAACCTTCAGTGGGCCTGGTCGTCTGGATATGTTGCAGGATTTCACGCGTCTCATTCCCTGTAGCGCTCAGACACCTGTAAGTTCAGGCGAGCACACTTGACCTGGACACCAGCGACCACTATGCTTATCCACCAGGTGCCTGACGTCAGGAACATTTCTCAGAGGTGCATGGTATGAAAACGTATCCCTTTTTTGTCACTCCTCGACTCCCCAAAGAATTGGAGCCTCTCCGGGAATTAGCTCAAAATCTGTGGTATTCGTGGAACTGGAACGCCGTTCAGTTGTTTATCAGAATGGATCCATCGCTCTGGGAAGACTGCTATCAGAATCCGGTTGAGATGTTGGCGCGTATGTCACAGGAGAAACTCGAGGAGTTGGCGCACGACGACAGCTTCGTTGCCAGTGTCGGTCGTGTCTATGAGATGTTTGACGATTACCGCAAGCAGACGAAATGGTTTGCAAAGATGCACCCCGTGGGTCCGGTCCCAACTATCGCCTATTTCTCCTGTGAATATGGAATTGCGGAAGGTCTGCCAATCTACTCGGGAGGTTTGGGAATCCTCTCCGGAGATCATCTGAAGTCAGCAAGCGATCTTGGCATTCCCCTTGTTGCCATTGGACT
>JAKQFZ010000485.1 GCA_029558215.1 Candidatus Omnitrophota bacterium | reverse complement strand
CCCACCTGCTCGGAAAACGGTTTTGGGAATCATACGCGCCCTGCCGGTCAGCGTAAAGAAACTGTTTTGCGGGGCGACGAACCGGAGGCGGCTGCGTACCAGATCAGTTACACTGGCGATAGAGCCAGGATATGCTTCGGAGCGACGCTACCGAAGCCCGCTGTCTGGCTGGTCCCACTTCGGCAGCGTCGCAGAGCCTCTGCAACCGAAGCATACCTCTCCCCCTTCCGTAACTGAGCCAGTACGCGGCTGCGATGGTTTTGCTTGAGTCGCTTTCGAAAAGGGATATATGATATGGTTGTGTGCATTGTGTCAGAAGCGGTGCCGTGACAGGAAGGCAGCATGAGCGAACCTCAGAACAAACAGATGAGTTTGGCCGATATCACTGTTGGCCTGGTGGTCTCGATGCGGCCAAAACAGTGGATCAAGAATCTGTTTGTGTTTGCCTCGTTAGCCTTTTCGCAAAATCTCACGCATTGGCATCTTCTGAGCGAGACGGTCGTCACGTTCTTTCTCTTTGTTGCCGTTTCCTCCGCAGTCTATCTGCTCAATGATGTGCTTGATCTGGAATCGGATCGAGTTCACCCTCAGAAGTGTCGTCGTCCCATCGCCTCGGGAACCGTGCCCAAGATCTGGGCGCTCACGTCTTCGGGGATCCTGGCGGTCGGAGGCATCGGGATCTGTCTGGCGCTGGAATCTGTGGGCTATCTGGGACGTGGAATCACGCTCGTTCTTTTCATCTATCTTCTCATCAACGCGGCGTATTCAAGGTGGCTCAAACATGTTGTGATCCTTGACGTGCTGTTGGTATCTGTTGGTTTTGTCCTTCGCGCCGTTGGCGGCGGGATTGCCATCAAGGTTCAGATCTCCGGTTGGCTGGTGCTCTGTACGATTCTGGTGTCCCTTTTTCTGGCTCTTTCCAAAAGAAGGCATGAACTGGTCATGCTTGAGGGTGATGCGGCCAATCATCGCCAGATTCTTAAAGAGTACACACCTTACTTTCTCGATCAGATGATCGCTGTGGTGACGGCATCAACGCTGATGGCGTACGCCCTCTATACGATGTCCCCTGAAGCGACGGGACGTGTCGGACAACGCATGATCTTTACCATCCCGTTCGTGCTCTACGGCATTTTCCGATACCTCTACCTGGTTCATCAACATCAAAAGGGCGGCGATCCGACAGAGATTATGCTCAGCGACCGTCCGATGATCATCAATGTGCTTCTCTGGGTAGTCGCGGTCACTCTTATCTTGACGGAAGTCCTCTAACCCGATCCCAAGCGTTCTTGCCGCGTCACGCCAATAGTCCTCCTAGACCATCGGACGAGTGTAGAGATGACAGGCGACTTGGGTGTCTCCCTGTTCCAGAAGCGGTGGTTCCTGTTCGGAACAGATCGGCATGGCTTTTGGACATCTGGGATGAAACCGGCAGCCTGAGGGATGAGAGAAGGAACTGGGAACCTCGTCATTCGCCTTCTGTCGGTTCCGGCGCACCGTCGGATCAGGAACGGGAATCGCGGCCATGAGGGTTTGAGTATAGGGGTGCTGTGGATTGGCGTAGATGCGCTCCCGAGGTGCCATTTCGACAATCTTGCCAAGGTACATGATCGCCACTCGGTCAGACATATACTGAACGACACCGAGGTTGTGCGAGATGAAAAGATAACTCAAGCCCAGCCGTTGCTGCAGATCCTTCAATAGGTTCAGTATCTGCGCCTGAATGGAGACGTCGAGCGCAGACACTGCTTCATCGCAGATGATCAGTTGGGGCTGCATGGACAACGCACGCGCGATGGCGATGCGCTGACGCTGTCCCCCGCTGAATTGATGCGGGAACTGATCCATGTGTTCCTCGCGCAAACCAACCTGTTCGAGCAGCTCGCGAACCCGATCCCGCCTCGCCTTACTGCCGGAAACCAAACTGAATATCTTCAGTGGCTCCGCAACGGTTGTACCGACTGTCATTCGGGGATTCAGTGAGGCAAACGGATTCTGAAAGATCATCTGAAGATGCTTTCGGTACGGTTTCATCTGCTTGGGCGACAGAGACAGGAGATTGGGGGAATCGCCAAACGCCACTTCGCCTGAAGTGGCTTCGAGCAGCCGCAAGATGCAGCGTCCAACAGTGGTTTTCCCACAGCCGCTTTCTCCAGCCAACCCAAGCGTCGCACCACATCCGACATCGAAAGACACATCGTCCACCGCCCGGACGCTGTCCTTGACGTGAAGCAGAAATCCCTCTCTGATGGGGAAATACTTCTTGAGATTGCTCACCCTCAGAAGGGAAGAATGCTCCATGACTGCACCCATATTGTTGTGCTCCGCGAAAACCATCCCGTAGTGCGCAAACTCAGCGCCAACATTCAGCTATTCTGGTCACCCTTACTTGACGACGGTTGCCTCAAAGGAATATGACCACTTGTCGTAGTACAGGTTGTTGCCCGAATACTCAACCTCTCCCCGCTGGAAATCCACCGTTTCTGATCGGGGAAAGCGCTTGGGCGGATCCAAGGGTCGCCCATAGTCGCTGTTGCAGACCAGTCTGTAACAGTCAAAGTTGCCAAAATGAAAGTCCCGAATCAGAGGATCAGGAGAGTCAATCACACCGCGAGACGGATCGGCATGGAGCCAACCGTAAGGCTCAACGTAGAACTCTGCCCAGTCGTGCATGTCGGTCTCACCAGGCTCCGGCGACCAACCGGACTGCCAGCGTGCCGGAACACCCACCGAGCGACACATGACGATAAACAGCAGCCCGAAGACACCGCAGTCACCTTGTCGGTATTTCATGCTCCAGGCACTGAGGTTGGGGACGGTGGAATACTCCAGCATGGAAGTGTAGGTGATGTTGGTCACCACCCAATCATAGATATTCTTCGCCATCAGATAGGGATTGGTCTCATCACCAACCGCCTCTTTCGCTGAGGCAACGATCTCAGGCGTGAACACCAGATGGGGATCACGGGACGCGGTGTATGTCTTAAACAACTCGCTGTTGACATCGTAGGGCACCACCTTGGCAGGATCGACCGTCTGGTACTGCGCCAGAGAAGTGTACTCATAGACCACCTTGAACACCGTCGCTTCGTCACTGGCAGAAGCAGGTTGCTCAAAATACAGCGTTCGCTGTGGGTAGTTTGGCGCCGCGGTATGTTTGACCTCGGGGAAAGATTCGATCAACTTGATGTCTTTTTGCGTATTGCATTCAATGGGATATGCCAGCCAGCAACGGACGATTTCGCCCGGCGGGACAGCACCTGGTTTCAATGTCAATTGGTAGGAGATCCGAAGCCGCGTTGGAAGCACGTACGGCGTGGACGATGTGGAAGCAGCCTTGATCACATCGGCGATATGGTTGACGTAGAATTCAGTCGGCTTACCGGAGATTGTCCGGAGCTTCCTGACCTCCGCATTGAGCCGGAGCAGGTTCCGTACACCGCGGTTGAAATACCAGTTCTGACCATCCACAAAACGAAACCAGAGATGATTCATCTCTCGCCACTGGACAAGATGCTGCGGTGTCACATCAGGCATGAACTCCCGAATCTCAGCCAGAACGTCTTCTTCGGTCTTCCTGAAGTCAAAACGTATCCGATCCAGGACGTCGGCACAAAAGCCCAGATGACTGGCCAGAGGCTCACCTTCCTGCTCGGCTCTTTCCTGAAGTGCCAGTTTGGCCTGATCGTACTGCCCCTGCCGGATCATCACGGCAATCTCTTCGGGCACTTCAGGGAAGATCTGCAAATTCTGCGCTGCAACAATGGATACCATGCTGACAAAGACCCCCATCAGAAGAATTGCTTTCATGACACTGACCTCCATATCATCTTCTCAATAGCTATCATCGTTGATATCCGAGGTCAAGCCAACACATCGAAAGCCTTGACAGAATTCCCAAATCAGGGCATACCAGACCGACCTGAAACCAACTCAAGGAGAAGTGAGAAACAATGGGTCATTATGCGCTGTTTGTTCTCTTCGGTTTGTTGATAGGTGTTGCGGCGTCTTTTTCCGGACTGGGTGGCGGCTTCTTGATGGTGCCGCTCCTGCTGTACATGGGCTTTACACACCAGAAGGCGGTGGGAACTTCGTTCCTGGCGATTCTGGTCATCTCAGTATCCGCTCTGCTTGCACACAACAAACTGGCAAATGTGGACTACAAGATCGGTGTGCTGTTGGGTATCGGCGGGATTATCGGTGCCCAGTTGGGGCCTCATCTCACACAGATTATTTCCACCTCCAATTTCAAGAAGGTCTTTGCGGTGATTCTCGTCGGCTTGGCGGCATATATGTTCGCAAAGTCATAGCCTGTTCAGAATTGGAGCCAAGGAACAGATACAGGCAGGGAGTGAAGGACACTAAGATCCCAACTGGCATTTGAAGTACGCCCCCGGGCTGAGGGTGAGAAAACGTTCCTTGCAGATATTGGAGTAAGGGGCGTCAACAACGATCAACTGTGCTCTGCTCCTCTGAATATGGGGGCAACTGTCCGGACCTCCATTGCAGACCAGTTCGGTGGGTGTACTCCCCAGGCGTTTCGGGTGCGCACAAGCGCATCCAAAGGCGCATTGGCTTTCCATGGCAGAAATCTGGTCTACATGCTGAAGAACATCCCTGCTTCGGATCAACGCTCCAAGGGCAGCAACAGATTCCCGATTCAAACGACCAGCATGCGCGTAACTGGCAGTGGTAAAGAGCGCTTCCGCTTCACGGGTTCCATTCTTGAAGAAGTCAATGAGCGTGACAAAACACTCGGCTGTAGCCAGAGCACACTGCAATGTGATTTCTATGTCCGTGTCCACCTCAGGCAACTGCAAATCCTCTGTGGTATAGGAGTGATGGAATCGAACCGGAAAGGCAATCTCCCCAGCAAGGCCGAATTCGGCTCCCCTTTGGGCTGCTTGCTCGGCATGAGATGATTCCTGCACGGCTGCCAGACCTTCTTTGACCTTTTCGTAATAGTCTCCAAATTCCATGTCATGAATCAAGCCAGCAGTCATCGCCAGGGATGCCAAAGACAAATCCCGAAAATCCGGATCGAGACCCCGCGCAATACAAACTGTCAACACAGCAGTCAGCATCAGATGGTCGAACAACTCTTTCTTCTCTCGACCTTCGAGGTATCTCTGGGAGAAAAGCGCAAAAACGAATGTCTGGTTGGACAGCACCTGTTCCAACAGGGGAACAATCTCCTTGCCCAACTCAACAACGCCATAGGTCATGGCCGTTGTTCTTCGGTGCGCGA
>JAKQFZ010000471.1 GCA_029558215.1 Candidatus Omnitrophota bacterium | reverse complement strand
AGTGACTTGCTGCTGTCACCATTGCCGTAGATCTCCTCGTGCACTGAATCTATCTTTTCTTTGAGCACCCCACAGCCCGACAAGTCGTGCTGCGAGGACCCCGCGATTTCAGGTTTACATAGGCAATCCATCTTGGTTCCTTGTTTTAGAGTGTAGTTGCGAAGTGCTGTTAGATCAGACACCCGCAGGGATATCCTTGAGCAGGAAGATCTTGTTGGAAGTTACTCCGGAGAACTCAGTGGAAATGACTACATTGAAGAGGCCGTCAGCCTCTCCCGACCAGTCAACTGTCCAGCGGAGTCCGGTGAAGATCACAGCTCTGTCATACTCTTTGGAGACCACCACAATGGTGGTATCCTTGCTCATGAACAGGTTACTTTCCAAGAAGTTCTTCTGCTTGGTTGAGAGTCCTGAGATGTTGAGTTCGACGGTGCTGGTGCGCTTGCCGGGAATGGAATAGTTGCGGGTTTTGAGCTTGGACAGCTTAGAGTCCGTTTTACCGGGCTTCTCGGCCAGTTCCCCGAGCAGATCGAAGTTGGTGCTCAGTTCCATCTTGACCGAAGCCTGATCAGCATACAGCGTTTCTATGGATAACAGGTCGTAGGTGCCGATCCCGAAGTAAACGAGATCGGCAATCAAGACATCCATCAACTTGCTGAAGCTGAGGTCACCCTCGGTCATATTGGAGGGATAGGTGGGCTGCGAGATAGGCTGAGGCATCAGAACACCCCTTTGATCGCCTTACCGATGCTAAAGAGCCATTTGCGGTTGTGGAACACGTATTCGATGGCTCCTCCGATAGTGCCAAAGACCTTGAGGATGACATTGGTCTGCTTGGCCGGGAGGGACTTGGTAGCCCGCTCCACAGCCAATTGTTTCTTGGCATAGTCGTCCAGGTCTTTGGTTGCAGGGTTGATCTTGATATCCTGGATGATGTCCAGGATGATAGCCAGAGCCGAGTTGACCTTGGCCTTGTCGATTACACTTCCGGTGGTTCTGGAGATGATCCAAACTACCAGAGCCGAGACC
>JAKQFZ010000457.1 GCA_029558215.1 Candidatus Omnitrophota bacterium | reverse complement strand
ATAGCATCATGTTGGGACTTTGGTTGGCTGGCGGAGCTGGAGTATTGGCAATGATCACTGTGGTGGTTTTGACCAAACAGGTTATCGCCAAGGATCCTGGAAACGATAGAATGAAGGAAATCTCCGAGATGATTCAGATCGGGGCACGTGCCTTCCTGAATCGGGAGTATAAGTACGTGGGCGCTTTCGTCATCGTAATCGCAGCGCTCATCTCACTGACACCTTTCTTTGCGCCCAGCGTTGCTTTGGGTTGGAAGACTGGGGTTGCCTTCATTTGTGGCGCTGTGGTCTCAGGGCTTGCGGGCTTCATCGGAATGAGCATCGCCACTAAGGCAAACTCCCGAACGACTCGCGCGGCCGAAGTCGGTGGCCTGATTCCAGCTCTTGATGTTGCCATTTCAGGCGGCGCCGTGATGGGCTTCTCCGTGGTCGGACTTTCATTGATCGGACTGGTCATCGTGTATGCCTGGTCTGGCGGGGACACGATCATTGTGAACGGCTACGCGATGGGAGCAAGTCTGGTAGCCCTGTTTGCCCGAAGCGGCGGCGGCATTTACACCAAAGGCGCTGACATGGGCGCTGACCTCGTCGGCAAAGTCGAAGCGGGCATCCCCGAAGACGATCCCAGAAACCCTGCGGTCATCGCGGACAACGTGGGTGACAATGTGGGTGATGTGGCAGGACTCGGTGCGGATCTTCTGGAGTCATATATCGAGGCCATCATCGCAGCGATGGCCATCATCAGTTCCGTTGCTCTGCTCGCACCAGCAACAGTCCAACAGCTGAAGATGCTGCCCCTGTTTCTTGCCAGTGCCGGTGTCGTTGGCAGTATCATCGGCCTGATCTTTATCAAGAAACGTGGTTCTCAGGATCCTCAGAAAGCACTGATGCAAGGCACGTATCTGGCTGGTGGATTGACCATTCTGTTGGCCTTCTGGATTGTCGGACGTTTCGGAACCAGTTTCACTGAAGCAGGAAAGGAATACGGGAAGTACGGAATCTTCGTCGCCTTTGTACTCGGAATTGTCAGCGGTGCGCTGGTTGGATTCATCAGTGAGTATTTCACATCCTCCAAATACAAACCGGTCAGGAATCTCGCCGAACGTTCCCAGTCGGGGCCGGCGATCACGGTCACCGAAGGCATGGCCGTCGGGATGATGAGCTGCGTCATCCCGGTCATTGCTCTCGCCCTCGCTTTGATGCTTTCTCACAAATTCGCGGGTATGTACGGTGTCGCGATGGCTGCCTTCGGCATGTTGGCAACCACCGGAATCGTCGTCAGCGTGGATTCCTACGGACCCATTGCGGACAACGCCGGCGGTATTGCAGAGATGGCAGAGTTGGATCCGAAGGTTCGCAAAGCAACGGACAAGTTGGATGCAGTCGGTAACACAACCGCTGCCATCGGCAAAGGGTTCGCCATCGGTTCAGCGGCATTCGCGGCGATGGGTCTGATCGCTGCCTACATTGCGGCGGCGGGAGTCCAGGCAGCCGATCTGAGAAACCCCAGGGTTCTCGCCGGAGTGCTCTTGGGAGCCATGTTGCCATTCTTCTTCTCGGCCATGCTGTTCCGCGCCGTCTCCAAAGCGGCGTTCAAGATGATAGAGGAAGTTCGTCGCCAGTTCAGGGAAATCCCTGGTCTTAAGGAAGGCCACGGAAAGCCTGATCCTGCCAAATGTGTTGACATCAGCACAAAAGGCGCTATAAATGGCATGCTTCTGCCCGGAACTCTGGCGATTCTGATGCCGGTAATCGTCGGTTTCGCCTTCGGCAAAGATTGCCTTGCGGGCATGTTGGTCGGTTCCCTTGCAACCGGTCTGATGCTGGGGATTCAGATGGCCAACAGTGGCGGAGCAATGGACAACGCCAAGAAGTACATTGAAGAAGGAAACTTTGGCGGAAAAGGCTCTGAGACCCACAAGGCTGCGGTCGTGGGAGACACAGTCGGAGATCCGCTGAAGGACACGGTCGGACCGTCCATCAATATCTTCATCAAGTTGATGGCGGTGATTTCGTTGGTGTTGGCACCACTCTTTATGTGAAAAGAGATGTCCGGGTCTGAATCGCGGGATTCATCCCCATTCAGACCCGGCTTGATATCTCCTTATCCTCACGCAAGTCGTGAGGATTTTTACCCGAAAGGAGGTGAGTGAATGGCCAGCGCAGAGTATGAATTGATCTACATTCTGAGTCCGGATTTGGAATCCGCTGAAGAAGAACAGCAGAGCCAGCGCATCCGGAATTCCCTGACGCAAAGCGAAGGCACCATTCTGTCAGAAAACAGATGGGGCAGACGTCCTCTTGCTTACGAAATCAAGAAAAAGCGTGAAGGAATCTACGTCTATCTGATCGTCAACATGACTTCAGAGGGAACGCTTCAGATTGGACGCTTCCTGCAGACGGAGCCCAATGTGTTGCGTCACATCCTGGTCAGGATTACCAAGGCCAAGAAAGCTGAGGATGCTCGGATCGCTCAGTTGATGGAAGCACGACGCGCACAGGATGAATCCGCAGAAGGCCGCGGTGTCGGTGCGGGTACGCACAGTGACACCGACGGAGCGCCTGACGCGGGAAGTGATGCGGAGGAGTACTTGGATGATTCCGTCGAGGATTCATTGGATTCTGAGTATTCCGACGACGAAGAGGAAGTTGAGGGCGAGTAAGATGGTGAATCGGGTTATTCTCGTCGGCCGTCTGGTTGCAGACCCAGAAGTTGCCACAACGACTTCTGGCATCAGCCGGGCTCGGTTTCGAATTGCGGTGGACCGCAATTTCAAGAACAAACAGGG
>JAKQFZ010000450.1 GCA_029558215.1 Candidatus Omnitrophota bacterium | reverse complement strand
TCGGGAGTGCGGTTGAACAAATGCACCTTGCATCCCATGAGAGAAAGATGTCCCGCCATGGCCATGCCACCGTGCCCGGCACCCAACACACAGAACGTGGGCATCGCTTCAGCAGAACGCATCTCGCCCAGGGACTCCTCTGCTTCAGTGAATAGAGAGATTACCTCATGCGATGTCTTAGCGTTCAAGAGCGCCTCGCCGAAATCCTCAGCTCGACACAGCCGCGCGAGGCGTCCCAGGCAGCGCAGATACAAGGCCTGTGCCTGCGGCGGCCCCAGCAGAACGAAGACCAGGCGCGCCTTCTCACCTCTGGAGCCCCACGGAATACCGTCCGGCGAGACTCCAACGGCAATGACAATCTGCTGGCAGGCTTTGGAAGAGGCATGAGGCAGCGCCATCAACTGAGATCCGACCGGCAGAAGGATAGACCCTGCGTGGTCACGCGCATTCAGATCCCGCATGGCTTTCTCCGCGTCGATCTTCCGAACTGCTGCCAGAGCGGAGATCAACTGGTTTATCGCTTCCTGCTTCGTCTTGGCAGACATGTTGGGAATGACCAGATCCGTGTGCAAGATGTTGGCAATTCTCATAGCCGCCTCCTTCTTCTCAATGCTTGCAACAACTGAAATGCTGAACTGTCCAGCCCTGTTGGATCTCTTGCCATCCGGACTATCGTCCGGTTCTGACCCGCACAGAGAGAGGGTGCGGGAGTCGTTTTGGAAAGATTCTGCCTTTGTCAGCAAAGGCAGGATTGACAAAAATACTCCCATTCTAGCTACGAAATCGCTCTGGAAATGGTAACGTGTCGCCCGCTCGGTGCTGCCATGGGACTTGACAGGGTCATGGTGCCTGACTGGTTTTTAGGGAGACGCAGTCAAGTCAAGCAGGGTGAAACGAGTCTGCGAGTTCCACCACTCCGAATGTTTTCACCGGTCGGATGATCTCGGTTGCATACAGATATCACCGATGCCATTGTACATTGATGGGCGCGAAAGTCTTTTGGAATTATCAGGCTGGATGGTTGACAATGGCATCGCAGAGGAATGTGATCGCGTTGGAAGATGGTGGAACTCGCAGACTCGTTCCACCCTACGCTGCTCTGCCACCTAGATCCTTTTGCATTGCAATGCTTAAAGGTGTTGCTCTATCAGATTGTCGCTCTCGCGTCGTGCGCCCCCTCATTCATGCTAATGTTGCGAGGGATGTTCATAAACCTCGTTGAAATTTGCACCAGAACCGGCGGGTGATTCCAATGCGGATATGGCGGCGATTCGGATTGCCGGTGAGACACCGGTTTGCACATCCTCAATGGTGGAAGATCCTCTCACATCTTTCCTTCCTCTTCTGTTCCGCAAAGGGTCTCCATTTCCTGCGCTGCTCGTTCAGATGTATCGGGGTCAACGTTGGGATCATCAGCGATGCGCTTCAGCATTGCTTCCCTCTCGTGTCCACCGATGTCAATGAGCGCGTTCAGGGCAAAGAACTTGACCCAATCCGTTCTGAAAGGATCGCCGCCTGGGTGTTCCTTCTTCCTTCTCAGTATGTTCTCGAGGGTCTCAAGGGCTCTTGAATCCCCTATCTTGCGCAAAGCGATCAAAGATTGCACTCTCAGATCTTCACGCTCTTGTGGGTTCTGGGAATAGCTCTCCTGGTCTGCGACTCGCAACAGTGCAGAAAAGGCTCTCGGATCACGGAGATTCCCAAGTTCTCTGGCGCACTGCTCCCTGACTCGGTCGTCTTCCGAGTTCTCGAGTAGTTCCACAAGCAGCGGAACGGCGTCCGTGCCAGTGTTCTTCGCATAGCCTTGTACGCTTCTCGATCTGAGCGATGGATCGAGCGATTCATCTCTCAGTCTCTTCTCAAGAATCAGAATAAATTGCGGAGACTCAACGAAGCACGTAAGTTGGGTTGCGCCTTCTGCGACCCAGGTCTCATCCGAGGCAAGGGATTCCGCGATCCCTCGTATGTGCTTTTCATCCAACTCTTCAGGAAACAAAGGAGTGCCGTCTTCTTCAACGTAGGTCGTTGCATTCATCGCCAATGCGCGATAGCAGACCGCCCTCCATTCGGGGCTGCCCTCCGTGGATTGCTTGAGTATAAACCGAGGACTCTGGCGATAGAGAAGCAGCGCCAGACTCAGCCCAAGATCGTCCCTACGTTCAGGTCTTGATCCCAGAACACGGAATACAAGTCGCAGCAACGGTATTCCCCAGACCCTGACCTCAGGAAGATCGGAGTATCTGTCTTTTGTTTGAGACAGATTGCTTTCTGCAGTTTCCTTGAAGTGATTGGATCTTCTCGAACAACTGAGAGTGCGTGACTTTGGATAGGCACGTCCATCGGTGAGCCGAAAGGGAGTTGCTCTCATTTTGCCTGGTGTGTAAAGTAGAAACAGACCTCGACTGTCATTGATGCGGCACCTTTCCTGGTCATACCAATGATCTGTTGATGCGCTGCCGAAACCGTAGGGCAACCGAGCCATGGGGATGAATCGGATCAGCCTGCCTGTTCTTCGATAGATTCGCAGTCCTTCTCTTCCACTCCCCATATTGTGACAAGAAACTCCTCCGAAGACCAGATACTCAGCATCGTTCGAAACGCAGGCATGTAAGGGATAGCGAAACTTCTCAAAGTAAGACTCAGTGACGTCCAGAATGATGCCTTCTTTCTCGCTCTTAAGAATCAGTCGAGTGACGGACTCAGAAGTCCAGTCTCCCGGATCCACGGTCAGGGAGAACTCCCCATTGGCAGAGAAGTATTCCTCCTTTTCAGGCGGTCTTGCGGAATCTGCATATGAGATCCGAGGGAAGCAGCAGAGGATGAATGCAACGAAGGCAGGAAAACATCGAGTCGAAAAGAACATCCGTCTCCTCCTGATTCCAGCTTGCTGTGCTTGTTCTTTCGTGAGTAATGATATCCCAGTTGGCTAATGAGCGTCCAACAATTAGCCGCTTTTCTCCGCGACGCAACGACTTGAGCAGAAATTCCCTTGCCGGTAGAATCCAGTTCGGATGATACTCAAAGAGCTGAGGAGTGCTGACCGAAAATGTACTCAATCAAAGCACCTGCTGTCTATGTCACCGAGCGTGCAAACGCTGATCCGCGATGCCGTGCGCGAATGCAGCGCCTGATGCACGGTGTTCAGACCAACTGCGTTCGATGCGTTTCTGATGAGGAACTCAATGAGATTGTCGGTGACAATGCACTTGTCCCAACCGCTCGAACCGGTGCTATGGGAGGAGGATCCGATACGGATGAGCGCATACTCCTTCTTGACGCGTTCCCCTGGCATTCCGTGGATGCAGAGAAGGCCTATGCCGCGCAGTATCAGGGCCTCAGAGCAGTCGGTGTTCTGGGACCCTGGACGATCAGGGACTGCGTGCATCTGCGTCGGGATTTCGACGGCGTCTGCCAGACCGCTTACGAACTGCACACGGCTGAGGGCTGCCTTCATGGGTGCCAGTATTGTTTCATCGGCAGAGTGCTCGCCTTGATGCTGAATCTTGAGGAGTATGTCGAGCATCTGGATGATTTCATCAAGACCATCCCCTGGTTGAAACTCTTCAAGTACGACAATCGATCTGATCAGATCTGTCTGGAGCCTGAGTACGGCGCATCCGATTTGATGGTGAAGTTTTTCGCCAGCCAGACCGACCGGTACCTGCTGCTCTACACCAAGAGCGACAACGTGGATCATCTTCTCGATCTTCCCCATGGCGGGCACACCATTGTCAACTGGTCGCTCTCCTGCGATCGGGTCAGCCGCGAGATCGAGCGGTTTACGCCCCATGTAACCGCCCGTATCGAGGCGGCTCGCAAATGCCAGCAGGCGGGATACACAGTCAGAACCCGCTTTTCGCCAATCATCCCCATTGCAGACTGGAGGGAGCAATACGCGCTGACCACGAGGGAACTGCTTCGTCAGGTCAAACCGGACGTTGTTACCTTGGACGTGATCGGATGGATGAGTGCCGGAATGCTTGCGCGCTGTGTGAACGTGTCGCAGTTCGATCGTCCCTATCGGGAATTCATTGAGGACATCATCCGTCAAGGCGACCCGCGACGAGGCAAACCCTACAACCCCGACGGCAAGCATATTTTCCCGACAGAACTTCGAGCGCCCATATACCGACACATGATTGACGTGATCAGACAGAGCAATCCGGAACAGAGGATCACCATTTGCATGGAGACACCGGAAATGTGGAACTTGTTTGGAGATGAGCTCGGCATGGCTCCAGAGGATTACGTCTGTTGTTGTGGACCGACTTCGGTTCCAGGGCATCCTCTGCTGTCGGCTTGCCAACAGGGACACGGATCAAGTAAGATTCCGTTGTTATAGTCTTTCGATCAGGAAGCTCAAAGATGGAAGAACCAGCAACGGCAAAGCCAAATCAGAGAATGTGTCCCAATTGTGGCCAAACAATTGCTCCAACTTATCAGGGGCTCTACTGTCCGAACTGCGGCAAACCGCTCTGGGATGCGCGCCCCCTACAGGAGCAATCTCAAGGTCAGGGAGACGGTGCGGAAATCGGAGTTGCGCCCGACTTGGCAGATGGTTCCGATGGGGCTGACCGTGGTATCCCTGTATTTCGCGTTGGTCAGCCAAGCCCTCCCAGCGAATATCATCCCTATGCTGCCGGTCCCTTGCCGATCAGACCCCTGTCCCATGCAGGGACAGGTGGAGCCACCGCGAAGTTCTGCATCTGGGAAGTTCGTGACCAGGCTGGTCGCATTCGCGCATTCCTCTCAACGTTCTTCCGATCCTGTCTGTCGCCTGTTTCGTTCTTCAAACAACTTCCCCCAAAGGGTGGTTATTCTGATGCGTTGCTGTTCGCGATTCTGGCGAACCTTTTTGCGGCGATCGTCAACGTGGGCTGGTTTGCATTGACGCGGGATATTCGCGCACAATTTGAGAAGACCCTGCTGGCGGATCCCTGGCTCGGCCCCATGGTAGAACGGGTGCTCAAGGAGATGCCTGAGATGACCCTGACCAGGCAGATGCTTCCGGTCGTAGGCTCTCCAATCTACACAATCATCTGGCTATTGCTTTTTGCGGTGCTCTTTCACCTCTTTCTCTTCTTGTTCGCGGGCGCGCGGAAAGGTCTTCAGGCGACGTTTCGCTGTCTTGCCTACGCCAGCAGCGTGAACCTGATGACCGCGTTGTTCTCGCCGATGTGTGGGGGCATTCTTTGGTTGTTCTGGATGCCCATTGTTGTTCTGATTGCATTTGTGCAGGTTCATGAGATTCGTCTCTGGCGGACTTTGCTTGCAGTTGTTGCGCCCGGTTTGATCCTTGTGGCGTTGTTGCTATTTTCGTTTCTCTGGCTGGCGTTGACTATCGTTGCAGGGATGACACCCGTGTAGCACACGTCACGCCGATGCTTTGAGAGAAGGAACCCACGGCGGGGTATTGCATCGTGCATTTGACGAGGACGCAAAGAGGGAGACCTTCACTGCGATGTCCGTCAAACCCGACTTTCTGGAGACAATGATCATGGGATTCTGTGTGTTGGTTCTGATTGGTGCTCTTGTCAGCCTCCGTACTGCAACGGCTCGTGCCGCGGACAAGCCCACGGCACAGCGGATCACGCTTGCAGATAACTCCGTTTGCCTGACGCTTGGCAACAAGAACGATGGGTTTGCCATCAGAAGTCTTTTCTGCAGCGTTCGGCAAAGGGAGTTCATCGCTGATGCGCTGCATCCTCTCTGGACTCTTTTTGTCGAGAAAGACGGCCAGGAAAGTCTTGAGTGGACGAGCATTTCAGAAGTCTTCAAACGCGAAGTACAGTGTACCAGAACGCGCGCCAAACTTATTTGGCGAGGCACTGGTGACGCGCGAGGGCTTGTCGTGCTCGTCAGCGCGGTTGTTGCCGATTCGAGAGTTACGCTCAAGATGTCTGTGGAGAATCGCTCCAGGAAACTGAGCCTGATGCGCGTTCGGTTTCCCAGCATGGCGCTCTGCCAGATCGGTGAAAGCGCCGAAGATGACGCTTTCCTCAGACCCGAGATATCAGGCATTCTCGCCAAAGCTCCTTTGGTCAAGGGATTGCAGAGCGATGCACACTATCCGGGTGGATGGGGACCGCTTCAGTTTGTGGCACACTACGATCAGGACGCGGGACTGTATCTGGGAACACATGATCCTCTCGCCTGTTTCAAGCGATTCTTTTCCCGCAAGACGGATTCCGGAATAGAGGTCTCCGTTGAATGGCCTGCGGAGAGCGCTTCCGTCGCTGGTAACGATTTCAAACATCCCGGTGAGATTGTTCTTTCGACGTTTGGCGGTGATTGGTTCGACGCCTCTCAGATCTACAGACAATGGGTGTCTGCGAAAGCCAAATGGTGGCCGCAACGTCGAAAGTATGGTCGTCCCGATATTCCCGATTGGCTCAAGGATATCTGTTTCTGGATCAGGATCAGAGGGGTCTCGGACCAATTGGTAGAAGATGCCAAGAGAGTTGCCGAGTTCATGGGAGTCCCTACCGCTTTGCACTGGTATGATTGGCACGTCATCCCATACGATACCGACTATCCGCATTACTTTCCCGCCAAAGAGGGATTTGCTGAAGGCATTGCTGAGTTGCAGGAGGCGGGCATTCGGGTCATGCCGTACATCAATGGTCGCCTCTGGGATTCTGAGGCGCCCGATTTCGAGCAGTCGGGACGTGCTGTAGCGACCAAGGATCGCAAGGCGGAATGTTACGTTGAGATCTACAAATCCGGCAGGAAACTCGTTCCCGTCTGTCCAACACAACCTTTGTGGCAGAAGATAGTCAAGAACGCGACGTTGCGGCTTTTCTCACCAGAGTTCAATGTGGACGGCGTCTACATTGATCAGATCGCCGCAGCCAACCCCAAGGAATGCTACGACGCGACGCACGGACATCCACTCTGTGGGGGACATTGGTGGAACACGGAGGGTTATTGGCCACTGTTGCGGAGTCTTCGCCGCTCCATGAGCCGATATCCCGATCGATTTCTTACCAGTGAATGCAATGCAGATCCCTACGCGCATTTGTTTGATGCCTATCTGACGTGGCACTTTCAGTACAACGACATGGTGCCTGCTTTCGCCGCGGTGTACGCAGACAAGATTCTCACCTTTGGACGTGCATACGGGGGCACGGAGCCTCTCGCGCATCGGATGCGCGCCGCACAGTCCCTGGTGTTCGGTGAGCAAATCGGATGGATCACCACGGACGTTTTGGACAGTCAACCTGACACCGCAATCTATATTCGCAAATGTGCTCGAATCCGGTACCGGCTTCTTGATTACCTTGCCCGAGGGGTCATGCTTCGTCCCCCAACAGTTCATGGAGAGATCCCTGACGTTACGGCTGACTGGGCTTGGTTCGGTAAGTTGGATGTGACAAATTCGGCGCTTCAGCGTGGCGCGTGGAAAGCCGAAGAAGGCTCTGTCGCATTTGTGTTCGCCAACTCTTCAGATGAACCGATCTCCTTCACCTGGGATTTCAGTCCCGAGCAATATGGCCTCCCGAACAGGGCTCTCAGTGTCCGGAAGATAACGGAAGAGGGAAAATCCGAAGAACCGAACATCCAAGGGCAGACCTCTCTCAAGATGCACTTGGAGCCTCGAGGCATCGAGTCCTATCTGGTTCGGGCAAAGAAGTCAGTGTCCAGAAAGTAAGCATTGGCAAGACCCTTACTTTTCGCCGTTCGATGCCTGTACCATGTGCAATTTGCCCGCTCGTCAAGCGGGATTCTATCGATCGAAGAAGCCGATGGTTAGAAGAAGGCGAGAGTCTCGCGAGTCAGCAAAAGATCGAAAGGCCATCTCAGAGAGCCAGTCCGATTCCGTTCGGCAGCCTCTCTCCTCTTCTTGGTTTGACTCACCAAAGGCTGCCATACTCGCTCTTCTGCTGTTGGGGTTTGTCGCGCATTGGCGCGTTCTAGGTGCAGGCTTTGTCTGGGACGACTATCTCATCTATGAGAATCTCTATGTCCGAAGTCTTTCAGGTATCTGGAAGATTTGGACAAACCTGGCGGTTCAACCGGAATCAGACGTTCGGTACTGGCCTCTGTTCTATTCCACTTTTTGGTTGGACTACGTGATCTCCGGTATCCATCCGGTCTTCTCTCATGGAGTCAATTTGCTGATTCATCTGGCAAACATTCTGCTCGTGTGGCATGTGCTCAAGAGGCTTGCTTTTCCAGGTGCATTGCTGGCCGCGGCAATCTTTGCTGCTCATCCGGTTCACTCAGAGTCGGTCGCCTGGGTCATTGAGCGCAAGGGACTGCTCTCGATGCTTTTCTTCCTTCTGGCTTTCAGAGCTCATCTTCAGTTTGTCAACACAAAGGACGTCAAGACCCTGGGCGTGGCTGTACTCATGCTGGCTCTGTCGCTCTTGAGCAAGCCCGTTGCCGTTGTGTTTCCTGTCGTCGTAGTGCTGTGGATGTACTGGAAGGGGATCGTGTTTTCGAAACGCAACCTGTTGTTCACCGTTCCCCATTTTGCTCTTTCGGCCGTCTCGGGGCTTCTGAATGTTCTGTCGTCACGACTCTATGATCCGGTCAGTTTCGGATTCACTCCTGCCGAACGATTGCTCATCGTTGGGCGCGCTTTCTGGTTCTATGTCAGCAAACTGATCGCGCCTTATTCCCTGGCGATGATCTATGAACGCTGGTCTGTTGATACAGGCAATTTCCTGCAGTGGTTGTTTCCCATCTCCGCGGTGCTGTTGTTTGTCCTTCTCTGGTGGGCGAGGTCACGGATCGGCAAGGAGCCACTCATTGCGTTCTCTCTGTTCTTTGTGATCCTGTCGCCTGTGCTTGGTTTTGTGGACTACAGCCACATGGCCTACTCCTTCGTTGCCAACCGCTACCAATATCTTGCCAGTGTTCCATTGATCGCGCTGTTCAGCGCTGGCATCCTTCGATGGGCACGAGCACGAATCGATCTTCATCGCTCCGGATTTTCGGTTGTCCTGGGGTTTATCCTGATCATTCTTTGTCTGCTTTCCTGGCAGCAGGATGCGACGTTCAAAAGCATGGAGACACTCTTCCGTCACAATATCAAGGTCAATCCGAATGCCGCCGCCGCGCATGACAGTCTTGGGCTGTGCCTGTTGCAGCGTGGAGAACCAATGCAAGCGCAAAAGCATTTCCAGAGGGCACTTGAACTGGAACCTCACATGCTTGAAGCCATCGTAAATCTGGGGCTTGCTTTTGCCCATCAAGACAAAGCCGACCAAGCGATAGAACAATACGAGAAGGCTCTCGCAATCGATCCAGACAACGCCCCTGCCCTGACCAACCTCGGTAACATCTATGCTCGCCTGGGACGCTATGATGAATCGCTGAGATGGTTCAACAGACTGGTGGAAATCGGTAAAGCCTCGCCCCAGATACTCAACTCACTGGCCGCTTCCTATGCTTATATGGGTCGCTTTGAAGAGGCAGTCGAGACCGTTCAAAAGGCGATAGACCAAGCACACCAACAAGGTGATGTGCAGATGGCCATCGGCCTGGAACGGATTCTGCAGTTGTACCGCTCGGGTCAAACCGTTCCCAGGCAGTAAGAACACCTGTTCAACTGATCCGTGAACAGCGTCCCAAGTCCCACGTCTCCTTATACGCAGGAACTGCAACGTTCCATCCGGTCTGTTTTCGAACTTGATCCGCGAATGCCAAGGCCGCTTCTTCTTCACCATGCACCATATAGAGACACTTGGGCGGTGTCTTGAAGTAACTCAACCACCGCAGCAAGGCGGTTCGGTCTGCATGCGCAGACAGGCCATGAATCTGGGCAATTCGCGCCCTGACCGGATGCATCTGACCATGAATTCGGACTTCGGGCTCTCCATCCAGAATCTGTCGCCCCAAGGTTTCTCGTGACTGATAGCCCACAAAAAGAATGGTGGACTCAGGCCGGATTATATTCTTGGACAGATGATGCTTGATGCGTCCACCCGTACACATGCCGCTGCCTGCCATGATGATACAGGAGCCCTTAATTCGATTGACTGCTTTGGACTCTCCTGCATGCCGAACCAGTTTCAAGCCTGGAAACTCAAAAGGCGGCTCCCCTTGGCGATACTTTGCGGCCGTGTCTTTATCGAGAAGGTCAAGGTGCTTTTCGAAGACCCGTGTTACATTGACTGCCATTGGGCTGTCAAGGAACACCATCAAGTGCGGAATTCGATCTTCTCGAACCAGTTCACTCAAGTGGTACATAAGCTCCTGCGCGCGCTCAATGGCAAACGTCGGGATCACAATGTTTCCGCCGCGTTCCACCGTATCGTTGATCACCTGAGCCAACTGATCCTTGACGTCCCCTGTCACTTCGTGATCCCGGTCTCCGTATGTGGATTCCAGCACAATATAGTCGGCCTGCTCAAAGATCGACGGATCGCGCACCAGAGGCCTGTCCCATTGACCCAGATCGCCAGAGAACAGAATCCGTTGAGGTTTCTCCCCAGTCCAAACGGAGATGTCCAGTATCGAGGAACCGAGAATGTGCCCTGCGTCGTGAAACTGTATGGTTACTTTGTCACTCAGATGCACCGGCGTGCCATAGGGCTTGCGCTGAATCAGGGGAAGAACCATCTCAACGTCCTCTTCGGTATACAAAGGAACGACAGGATGCGGACCGGTTCGGCCTTCTCGTTTGTGACGCTCTTTCTTGAACTCCGTATCTTCTGTCTGCAGCCGGGCGGCGTCTTCCAGAACGATCTTTGTGAGATCGGCCGTGGCTTCCGTAGCGATGATCGGATTGCGGTATCCCTGGCTGACCAACCGAGGGATTCGACCCGAATGATCCAAATGCGCATGAGTCAGAAGCAAATAGTCAATCTCGTTGGCGGTAATGTCCGTCAAGTCCCAGTTGCGTGCCAGACAACAGCGTTCCTGGAATAGACCGCAGTCCACCATCATCTTTAGCCCCGCCGCTTTGAGCACAAAGCACGATCCAGTCACCTGCCGAACGGCACCGAGAAAAGTCAGTTCCATCGGGATACCTCTCCAGTTTGTGTGTCTTCGCAAGAACCAATCAAAGGAAGTGTACGGGGCTTGAGGAACTCATGTCAACTGATCCCAGCGAACGATATCTCGGCAAACATTCTGACCGCAAAGTACCACCATCGGCATTCCCGCCCCCGGATTCACGGATCCACCCACGAAGAATAGATTGTCATAGCGGGAACTGTGCTTGGGCGCTTTGAAAGCGAAATTGAGATATCGGTCAGAGACAACACCATAGATTGAGCCCTGATTGGAGTAGTACTGCTTCTGAATATCGTACGGTGTCCAGAAATGCTCAAAGACGATGTGTTTCCGAAGATCCGTCAAGCCCATCTTCTCCAGTTTGATCAGAATCCGATCTCTGAGGCGTGTGTAGTCATCCAGTTGCAGTGGATGCTCTGGATCGATGGGCGGAATATGAGGCAGAATCTTGAGACAATCCGTTCCTGCAGGAGCGACCGTTGGATCCGTGCGCGAAGCAGCGACAAGATAGATTGTTGGATCTTCGGGCAGAACCTTCTTGCGAAACACAGAATCAAAATGCTTTTGCTGATCGCCTGAGAAGAAGAAATTGTGATGTGCGAGATGCGGATACTGAATGTCCAGGCCGAGATCAATGACCAGTCCCGAACAGGCTGGTTGAAACTTTCGAAGACTTCTGAGGAACGTTGCATCTTCCTTGAGAATGTCCCGATAGGCGGGAATGACTTCCATGTTGCAGACCACGATATCCGCCTTATGGAATCTGTCACCGTTCACAACAATCCCCGTGACACGGCCCTGCGAGGTTCGGAACTCGGTGACTTCGCTGTTCAGGTGCACTGCAACGCCAAGTTCCCCCAGGAGTTTTTGCAGGCCTCGGGCAATGTTGTACATCCCGCCGTTGACATACCAGAGATCGTATCGGAACTGGATCGTCGGAAGACAGTTCAGCATGGCAGGAGCTCGGTAAGCAGATGAACCCACGTACTTCACAAAGAAGTCAAAGATGTCCTTAAGATAGGGATTCTGAATGTGCCGGGCAACACCGGAGTGCATGCTTCTCAACGGGTCAAATCTGGGAAGTGCGCACCATCCATAGAATCGCAGAATGTCCCGAGTGCTGTCCAGACCTTCCTGAAAGTATCCTCTGTCAATCAAATCATAGAGTCTGGCAGAGTAATCCAGGAAACACTCCACGGACTTGGCCGATGCTCCCGCTTTGACTGCTTCACGAGCCATCAACTCAGGTTCGGGATAAAGATCAATGGTTTTTCCATCGGGGAAAAAGGATCGCCAGTGTGGACGCACTGCCACGATCGAAAAGTAATCAGCCATCTTTCGTCCCGAACGCGCAAAGAGCCGCTCAAAGAAATGGGGCAGAGTCAGAATCGAGGGACCGAGATCAAAGGTGTATCCTTGTTCACTGAGGAAATTGAGTTTTCCACCGATCTTAGAGTTCTTCTCGTGGATTTCGACCGAGTAACCTTCCTGAGCCAGGGAGATGGCGGCGGAAAGTCCACCGAGACCCGATCCGACAACGACTACCTCTCTGTTGTTGCAGTTTGTCATCGTATTCTTCGGTTCCTCGATTCTGTGGCAGACCCTGGCGTGCCGACCAATCCAACAACAGCCTGCGCAGCAAGGATTGTCTGTCACTTGTTTCATTATTCTGATGATCTGCGTTCGAGGTGTCAAGTAATGAGGCGTTTTGCCAAGCCGGAATAATCGGTCTATGGTGTTCTCAGTCTCTAACGTCATGTTGAGGGTACAGGTCAGTGATCAACGAAGACTCACAAGAGTGCAGGATGCAGTCGGAACACACCAGCAGTGTCACAGATAGGGTTGATCGTTTGAGAGCAGGCTTCCTGACCGGTGAGACTCTTTCAATAGGTCTCCGCCTCAGGCAACTCAGGACACTCTACGACAGCATTCGAGCCAATGAGTCCGCCCTACTCAAAGCGCTCCATCAGGACTTGGGCAAACCTGAGATGGAAGCCTATCTTGCCGAGATTGCCTATGTACAAAGCGAGATATCGCACGCTCTACGCCATCTGGCGAAATGGTGCCGTCCGCAGCGGCGGAAGAGTCCTTGGCTGGCATGGCCTTCGCGAAGTTTCCTTTCTCCCGAGCCGTACGGTGTTGTCTTGATCATCGCACCATGGAACTATCCTTTCGGCCTGTTGGTGTCTCCTTTGGTTGGAGCAATCGCTGCTGGAAACTGTGTCTGTCTGAAACCATCGGAATACGCTCCGGCAACTTCATCAGTCGTGGCTCAGATGCTTCGTTCAATCTTTGCCGAAGACCATGTTTCGACCATGGAAGGCGACCAGTCCGTTGCCGAATCCCTTCTCTCCGAGCGCTTCGATTACATCTTCTTCACCGGCAGCAGTCGAGTCGGTCGCAGGGTATTGGAGAAGGCAGCGCAACACCTGACTCCGGTGACGCTTGAGTTGGGTGGCAAATGCCCGTGCATTGTCTGTAAGGATGCCTACCTCGAAACGGCTGCCAGGCGCATCCTCTGGGGAAAATGTATGAATGCAGGGCAGACATGCGTTGCGCCAGACTATGTTCTTGTGGACAGGGCAATCAAACTGCCCTTTCTGAGTGCGTTGAAAGAGACTTTGACTCGCTTCTATGGAGCGGATCCAATGCAGAGCAAAGATTACGGCAGGATAGTCAATCGCAAACACTTCCAACGTCTGTTTGGCTATCTCAATCAAGGACGAATCGTCATTGGTGGTGCGCACGACGAAGAGAGTCTCTTTCTGGAGCCGACAGTCCTTGTGGATGTGAATCCGGACGCTCCCGTCATGCAGGACGAAATCTTTGGTCCGATTCTTCCTGTTGTCGAGTTTACCAGCCTTGACGACACGCTTGATGCCCTGCGCCGTGCGCCCAAACCCTTGGCGCTGTACCTTTTCACCAACGACAGAGCCAATCGTCAGAAGGTTCTTTCGAGAACCTCTTCAGGAAGTGTTTGTGTCAACGATACGATAGTTCAAATTCTTGGAAAGGACTTGCCGTTTGGAGGCGTTGGGGAAAGTGGCATGGGCAACTATCATGGCAAGGCAAGCTTTGACTGTTTCACGCACTACAAATCCGTCATGGCAAAGCCTTCGGGTTTGGATTTCTCTTTTCGCTATCCTCCCACGTCACCCTCATGGGAGAGGCTCAAACGGATCTACGAATTCCTGATGCGACGCTGACCGCGACGGCGAAAGACTACGTGCGCTTGTATCTTCGTGTCAGCATGTCTGAGGTGATCCTTCCAGATTCAAGAATCGTCGGCACGCCGCTTCCTGGGTGTGTTCCACCACCAACCAGCCAGCAGTTGTCTATCTCCTCAAACTTGTTTCGCGGGCGTAAATAGAGCATCTGAGAGACTTGATGTCCCAGGTTGAAGGTCGCTCCCTGGTAGACGAAGTAATCATCTCTCCAGCCTTCAGGAGTGATGACTTTCTCCTCGATGATATGGGATTCGAGATCTGGTATGGCACAGCGGCGTTTGATTGTCTCAAGCACTCGGGCGCGAAAAGCCTCCGCCTGCTCAGCCCAGTTGATTGACGCGCGCAGATTCGGCACCGGAACAAGCACATAGACAGCGGAATGCCCTTCGGGCGCAAGAGAGGGATCCGTCACACTGGCATTGCGCACATAGAAGGAGATATCGTCAGAGAGTTTTCCTCGCTGGAAGATGTCTTCCACATTGGAGCGGTACTGATGCGCCATATAGATGGCGTGGTGTGGCATGTCATAGATCTTGTCCAGGCCGAGATACAGCATGAAGGTTGAGCAGGAAAGTTTCTTGTTCCTGAGCTTCTCAGGGCGGTACTTTCGCAGCACACCCTGCGGAACCAGGTTTTCCATAGCCCAGCAAAAATCCGCATTGATGATCACGTCGTCGTAGGCTCGCCTTTCTCCATCAGAAAGAACAACACCACGCGCCGCGCCATTATCCACGATCAGCGATCTGACGGGTGTCTCGTAGAACAGCGTCGCTCCATTGCTCTTGGCCACCTCTGCCATGGCTCGCGACAGTTCGCTGAGTCCTCCCTGCGTGTGATAAACGCCAAAGGCATATTCGATGTATGCCAACATCGCGAAGGCACCAGGACATTCCCATGCGGACATCCCGAGGTATTTGGATTGAAACGAAAAAGCCAGAGCAAGATCGTCATCCTTGAAGTATCCTTTCAGCACTTGGAAAACGGTCTTTCCCAGAGAAAGATGGGGGGCAGCTTTCAGCAAATCCATAGAGAAGAAAGAACTGAGGCTCGAATACGATTTCTTCAAACAGGGCAACATGTAGGAGAACCGCTTCTGTTCGGACGCAAAGAAGCGCTGGAGAAATGATTCATGTCCAGGGCGTATTCGCCGAATCTCCTCCCGCGTCTTTTCCAGGTCGCTGCTGCAGTTGATCGAGAAGTCAGCAAAGTTCAGGCGGTACATTGGATCCAGGCGAACAAAATCCAGATGCGTACCGCTGTCGGCACCGGCATACTGAAACACCTCGTCGAGAAGAGGCTTCATCATAAGAAAAGTGGGACCCACATCAAATCTGTAGGCACCCAGTTGCAGATGAGAGTTCCTGCCACCGGGCAGACTCCTTGTCTCATACACATCAACGTGAAAACCCCGATGAGCGAGAATCATGGCTGCCGTCAGTCCCCCCGGCCCTGCGCCAACTATCGCGATTCGCCTGGTCTTTGAACTCCGATTCTCTGTCATATTCACCCCTCCGCACCATCAAAAGACTCTCTGCCAGCGACACTCCGTCCAGCAGAAGTGTGTCATTTGTCGAGCAAGCGTTCACGGGAGTGGGCACAGCCCACACGACCGCAGGCGCTGGCCTGCTTTGCAGGCGGGCACCCCTGCAAGTGATCATATCCTGCGCCTGGCGGTCAGAGTCACGCTGGCGACGCAGACTCCGAGAACGCGACTCAGCACTCAGCCCGCACATTAGGATGCAGCGGAGAACAGGGTTTGTCAATACACCCACTCCGGTTGGGTGTGCGTCACAAAAGAGGGTAAAAAAGGATTGCATTATTTTTTGGGCGTGTTATTGTAGATAATAATCTACAACAGGAGGATAGAAGCAATGACGGTGCAGCAGTTGGAAGAGCGTCGTGAGGAAATTCTAGAGCAGATGCGAGACATCCGGTCAATGAGGCGTGGAACGGTGAACGAGCAGTATCTGAAGGTTGCGGTCAAGGATCGTAAGGAACCCGCGCTGCGCGGTCCGTATTATGTGATTTCCCGTAGAGAGGGCAAGAAGACGGTCAGCCAAAGGCTGCGGTCGAAGCAGGAAGT
>JAKQFZ010000445.1 GCA_029558215.1 Candidatus Omnitrophota bacterium | reverse complement strand
GACGGAAAACCTCCATCCGCAGTGCATCGCGGTCATCGAGAATCGCGCGAACAGAAGGCATTTTTCTCAGCAGTGATGAAAGCCTCTTCCTGATTCGGTCTGTGAGCGGCCGTCTGTCATTCATGCGATATCCCATTCCCTGAGAACGAAGTTGTTCTCAACTGGAGAACTCTGAGAAGAATAGTTCATCCTGGCCTGGCGTTCAAGCAGTCAGGCCAGGATTCTGCCATCAAGACGAAAATGGCCTTCGGATGACCCCTCCCCTTCCGGGGTTCCTTGGCTTACTTGGCCAGGTTCTCCCGTACAGGGAAGTGCAGTTCGTGGTGACACTGAGTCGGGCGCTTCAAGCAAAGCGGAGCCTCCTTCAGCTTAGAGCACCCTGCAGCCTCGCCACTTGGCAACTGGTAGCCTGAGTTGGTCTTGAAAGTTAGGAGTGCCTTGTGGTGCAGAAATCTCTCATGCTAATCGTTGTCGCGGGGAATCTTCTCAGCAAGCGGCGGTCTTCAGTCACACACCGGACCTTCAACGAGCAGGCAAGGGTCACATACTGAGCGTCGTATGCGGTTATGCCTTCCTTCAACGCGAGCACAAGCGAGTCCTTCATGTCTACCGCACGTTCCTTTGGCGAAAACAGTGTCTCAGCCGTTGCCCAAAGCTGAAGGCATTGCTCGGTAGTCAGGATTCGATTCTTTCCGAGAGTAGCAAGGACATTCAGAAACTCAGATCGCCACAGTCCAGGCACGATCCAGTCAGAGTCAAACTTTCTGACCTGCTGTGCCCACTTGGTCTTGTCGCCCTGAATCAGGGAGAATGCGATGACATTTGTGTCCACGACGATCATAGCCGTCCTCCCCGGATACCTCTTGTCACAAGGTTCTGGGTGAGCGGCTTGTTGCCTGCAACAGGAGAGGGAAACTGACGTGTTTCCTGCTTTAGAGTACTGTCGAGGATGACGAGAAGTTCTTGAGCCATGGGACGACGATTCTTCCTGGCCCTGACTTTGAGACGTTCGTGGACTTCCGAAGGGATGTTCTTGATGAGAATATCTGGCATGGCAAAGGCCTCCACAGTACTATTTCGACGCGGTCAATATATCTCGGGTTGGAGTGCCGGTCAACGAGTATTGAACGTGTATTGTACTGGCTCAGTTATGCGAGGTGATGCAAGAGTTTGTAGTCACGCCGTAAGGCGTGATCCGGATATGCCCTTACGGACACACTACAAACCTATGGCGCAAGCAAGCTTGCGCACTCCAAGAATCCCGTTTGATATGAGTCCGTAGCAGAGGCGAGTCTTCGAGCCGTCGCTGCCGACGATTTACTACTCCCCCGCTTTGGCAGCGTCGCAAAGCCTCTGCAACCGAAGCATACCTCCACCCCCCTCCGTAACTGAGCCAGTCAGCCTCCGTTGAGGAATTTTCTTGACATTAAGGTTTGATTTGACTAACTTATATCACGGTAAGATAGTGAGGAGAGTGATTGGGTTGATGCCTTTCAGTTTGGCTCTTTCGAGTTACGCTGCCTCCACTGGAGCGGCCTCTCTCGAAAAAGGTGTTGGATTCGTTGGTACGATCCGATGTTGAGAGCCATTCCGAGAGCATCAAGTCCGCTCCTGGCAAGCATTTGAGTCAGTCGCTCCGGGGTAACTGGGGCGGCACAGAGAGGGGGTGAGAAGCGCTTAGTAATATGGGACTGACTCAGTCCGGCGTGGTGCTGGGCTGGAAAATTTCGGTTTGTTTTAGGTAATGATTTAAGGAGTTTTAGAAATGAAACGTTCAATCGTTCTTTTTGCGCTTCTCCTGTTGGTTTCAGGTGTGGCGCAGGCGAAGAATCCGGTCGTGGTGGATGCCGGTGGCACTGGCGACTTCACGACCATCCAGGCCGCGATTAGCAGCTGGTGCGCTGGCGCTGCCAATGCGGGTGAGACTGCCCCGTTCACCATCAACGTTGTCCCGGGAACCTATATCGAAAGGTTGACCCTGAATAGCTCCATTGTTTGGGATGTCACGAAGGGTTTTGGTGGCAACATTATGGGTGACATCGTGATCCAGAGTTCCGTCCCGGGAACCCGACCTGTTGTGAAGGTCGGCAGAAGCTTGGGTGAAGACACTGGCAACAACGGTCTCAGAATCCTTCAGGACAGCTACAATGTCACACTGAGGGATCTTCTGTTTTGCCCCGCGATGGCATCTGAGATTCCTGGTCACAACATGCCGGCGGCTGGTGCTATGATTCACGTCGACCAGAACGCCACAGACGCCGTTTTCGACACCCTCCTGGTTGAAAACTGCCTGTTCACGCACACGGATCTGGCGGGCAACCCCTTGGTAACCAGCAGAACCGCTGCTTACACAGCCGGATTCGTTCAACCCAACGCAGTTGGAAACATCGTCACTTACTTCCTCTACTTCTATCCCGA
>JAKQFZ010000431.1 GCA_029558215.1 Candidatus Omnitrophota bacterium | reverse complement strand
TGGGGGCGTCGAGTGTCTCTTGAAGTCTACCGCCTGCCGTTGGCCCAAGACGAGAGGGAAGTGCCGGAACCGATCTGCATCTTGCGTGAATGATTGCCAGCGTGTAACTCGCAGCCCGGCTTCCCCCGAAACCGGGATTCTCGGTTCCAAAGTTACACAGGCATTCCTGCCTGTGACTTTCCGTTCCGAGATACAGACAAGAATGTCTGTTTCACATTGCCCTGGGAACGCCGAGCGTCTGCTCGGGAGTCCGGAAGAAGAAGAGCCAAGTAGACACTTGGCGATCCCAGGAGGAGAGCACCGACCGCGCTGGCACGGTTCACCACGCTTTTGACGACGCGGGTTTGTTGGTGTACGGTTCAAGAGCAGAGCAGGATTCATTTGGAGCGGAGATGAACGGGAGTTGGGGAGATTCGAGTGTGACAAAGCACAACTGGGGTAGTGAATACGACTCCGACGTTGCCCTGTACTACTTCGGCGGCAAACGCTCCTGGTTCTCCCCAGAACGCGGCATGTATTTGCAGCATGGGAGCGCATACACACTGCCGGTACCGCCAATTCTCTTCGACCCCAACGTCACTACTCCACTAGCTTCTTGCCCGTTGTTGGAGAAGTCTGTAGACGGATCTAGCAACTTCGCGGGAATAGAGCCTGTCCTTCGAGACGTCTACGTCTATCCTGTGCCAAGCTTCAATGAAGATCCATATCAATGCGCGATGAGAATCTACAACAAGGCTGAGAAGACTAGGGGCCATAATGACCATTGGAGACACTGCGTCGTGAGTTGTCAGATCTCGAGAGAGTGTATACTGGGGTTCATCCTTTCCGGGGCGTGTGGTATTGCAGATGAGATCCGTGATGCTTTTAGGGAGCTGGATCCAGGGGAATTCAGTCTCGGAGATCTATGGGCGGATGCATACGGCGCACTCGCGGCCTCAATGTCCGGTTTCAGCTGTGAAGATGCATGCGAAAGTGAGTTTCCGGGGAAGAAGCGTGACTGTTACTTCTAACAATTCACATCCAGGCAAGGTACACATTCACAAAACCAAGAAGGTGCCAAAGTTCCTTTTGGTCTGCTGCATTGCGCTCCTGATGTTTGTCGTCCTGAAGTTGGTCAATGTGTCTAGCCAAAGGTGGCTCAGGCTCATGGTTCTCAACTACCAACCGGAATCTCGGGATTTCGAACGCCCAGATATGGCTCTTGTTCCAGAGGGTGAATTCCTCTTTGGCGGCGCCTATGGTCTTTTCCACGAGAGATTCTCACTTTTCGCGAAGGCGATTCTCATTGATATGAACTTTCATGAGGATATGGTGGTTGCCCCTGAATGGATTTGCCTGGAGCAGTTTGCCATCGGAACATGCGAGGTCACGAATGGGGAGTACCTGGCTTTTGTGGATTCAGGTGATTACCGGGTTCCTGCCTACTGGGAACCTTTCGCCTATGAAGTGAAGATGAAGCAAGGTTTCCCACCACCCATTTCTCTGGACGTAAGCGCGATTGAGAGACAGGAGCGCTTGTGGTCAGTTCGGCCAGTTTATGGTGCAAGTTATGATGATTGCCTTGCGTACTGCTCATGGTTGAGTGCAAAGACAGGAGTTGTGTACCGACTTCCCACTGAACAGGAATGGGAGAAGGCCGTATGCTGGAATCCAACATTGTGCACCAAAACATTGTTCTCGTGGGGGGATGCCTACCTTGGTGTTTTCTTGTTGAGCAGGCCGCTGTGCAACTGGTGGATGATTGAGCAGACGACACCGGTTGGTCTATTTGATGGGAGTGACGGACGCCCAGATGGAAGGAGTTACTACGGATGTTGCGATATGATAGGCAACGTTTTGGAATGGACAAGTACTCCTTACACTCAAGCAACCACCCCGTCTGAATGGCTTGGCGCGGAGTCACCCGAATCGCTTCGTTTGGCAACGATTGCGACCGAATCAAGGGAATATGTGCTTCGCGGCGGTGGACAATGGAATGAGGAATACTCCATGCCAAATGCCTGGTCGCGAAGATCCGGACTGGCAGAAGACCAGGTTTTGGAATCTGAAGTCACTCCTGGATTTCGACTCTGTACGAACGATGTCGTACGAATTAGAACGTCAGCCCGATGATGGAAAGACTATCCACCCGCAGCTGCCATGCTGGTCGAGCCGAAGCATCTCTCCGAACACATGAAGAGAGATTCCTCACTCCTTCGTAAAGCCTCAGTCGTTCAGAATGACAGTCTCCGCCCTTGTGTAACTGAGCCAGTACGATTGTCTCTGAGAAATCTTTTGACTTTCCTGTGTATGTGATTAGGATTGAGCACAAAATAGGTCGAGGCTGGACTTTCCAGTTTCAGCAAATCTTGAGGGAGGAGTTTCTATTGTGAACACTGTTGCCATGAGGAAAGGTCTACTGAACCGTCTTGTACTGAAGCGCGGCGTATCGTTGCTACTTGTGCTCTCTGTCTTGGCATTGGTAGTCGGCTGTGGCAAGGCTCCGGAGCAACCAGTCAAGAAGCAGACAGTGAAACAGGAGTCCGAAAGGCCGGTTTCTCAACCCCAGGTGAAACAGCCACGTTCCGATGAGCCCATCACGGTGGGCTTTTCCCAAATAGGCGCTGAGAGCGCCTGGCGTACTGCCGAGACAAAATCAATTCAGTCTGAGGCGGCAGTAAGAGGAGTCAACCTGAAGTTTTCTGATGCCCAGCAGAAGCAGGAAAATCAGATTAAGGCGTTGCGCTCCTTCATTGCTCAGAAAGTGGACGCCATCATCCTGGCTCCTGTTGTGGAGACGGGTTGGGAACCAGTGCTCAAGGAAGCTCGAGACGCTGGCATTCCGGTCGTGCTTGTAGATCGTGGCGTGAACGTCAGTGACGACTCGCTCTATGCAACCTTGATTGCTTCTGATTTTGTTGAAGAGGGTCGCCTTGCGGCACATTGGTTGTATGACAAACTGGATGGGAAGGGAAGCATCGTACAGATCGAGGGAACGCCTGGTTCGGCTCCCGCTATTGACCGGAAGCGCGGCTTTGAAGAAGTTGTTGCCGGTTGTCCCGAATTGAAGATCATTAAGTCCCAGTCGGGGGACTTCCTTCGAGCCAAAGGGAAGGAAGTCATGGAAGCCTTTCTGAAGGCTGAGGGAAAGAACATCAATGCGGTCTATGCACACAATGATGATATGGCTCTTGGCGCGATTCAAGCGATCATCGAAGCGGGGATGGTTCCTGGACAAGATATCGTCGTTGTTTCAATAGACGGAATCAAAGACGCTCTGCAAGCCATTGTTGAAGGAACCCTCGGAGCCTCGATCGAATGCAATCCACTGCTGGGCCCGAAGGCATTTGACGCCGTTGAGAGCATTCTTGCGGGTGAAGCTGTTCCCAAGAAGATTACGGTTGCAGATCAGTTGTTCGATGGCTTGAACACAAGTATGGAGACCGTTTCGGGACGCGAATACTGAGCCGCGGCATTGGCTTAATCTTCTGGAATCGCTGTCAGTTGGTCTATCCGATCCATGAGTGATCTCACAAGCCCTTCCCGTCTTTCCGTGGTGGCACCCCTGCTTGAGATGAAGGGCATCGTAAAGATGTTTCCTGGTGTTCAGGCCTTGGATCATGTTGATTTCACCCTTCAGGAAGGTGAGATCCACGCCGTGATGGGGGAGAACGGCGCAGGGAAGAGCACTTTGATCAAAGTACTGACAGGGGTCTACTCCAACGATGGTGGATCAATAGTTCTTCAGGGACAGAGCATTCAGCCTCGCTCTCCTGTTGAGGCACAGAAACTCGGAATCACCAGCGTTTACCAGGAAGTAAACCTGATTCCGTATCTATCAGTTGCCGAGAACATCTCCCTGGGGCGAGAGCCAGTTCGACTGGGGTGCATTGACTGGAACGAGGTTCACCGTCGGGCTGAATATCTGTTGAAGCGCCTTGACGTTGAGATCGATGTTACGCAGCCACTCAATGACTATTCCGTCGCGATTCAGCAAATGGTTGCCATTGCCCGCGCATTGGGATTCAAGTCCAGAATCCTCGTCTTGGATGAGCCGACGTCAAGCCTGGATGCGAAAGAGGTTGGAGAGCTCTTTACGGTTCTTCGAAAGTTGAAGCATCAGGGTTTGGGAATCATTTTCATCACCCATTTCATTGATCAGGTCTATGCCATCGCGGATACAATCACCATATTGCGCAATGGAAGGAGAGTTGACTGCTGTGCCACTGCTGACTTGCCACGGCTGGAGTTGATCTCTCGGATGATCGGAAAAGATGTCAATGCGGTGAGTGAGCTCGAAACCCGCCGTCTGAGGCGTGAAGATGTCAATGAAGCCAAGACTCTGTTGGAATCACATGGCTTGAAGAAGACTGGTGTCGTTGGTCCTCTGGATTTCAGGATTGGGGTGGGAGAAGTATTGGGACTGGCAGGGCTTTTGGGTTCAGGGAGAACAGAGACAGCCAGACTTCTCTTTGGAATCTTGAGACGGGATCAAGGAACTGTGGAAGTGGATGGCAGTCCTGTTACTATTTCCTGTTCCAGGCAGGCGATTCGGAATGGGTTCGGTTTCTGTCCGGAAGATAGAAAAACAGAAGGGATAGTCCCAAGTCTCTCGGTTCGCGAGAACATCCTCTTGGCGCTTCAGGCGCGAAGGGGCTGGTTTCGGGGACTGAGTCGCCGAGCACAGAATGAACTTGCAGATACCTTTGTAAGGAGACTGGCCATAGCGACTAACGATATTGAGAAACCGGTCGGCCAGCTCAGTGGAGGTACACAACAGAAAGTCATCCTGGCTCGCTGGCTTGCTCTGGAGCCACGGCTGTTGATACTTGATGAGCCGACACGGGGTATTGACGTTGGAGCGAAAGCGGAGATCGAAGAAATCGTTCAAGACCTTTGTGGAAAGGGAATGGCTATTCTCTTTATCTCATCCGAGTTGGAAGAAGTGGCGCGGAACGCTCATCGTGTTGTTGTGCTTCGAGACAGACACCAGATCGCGCTATTGGAGGGGGATCGGGTCAGCGTGACTGAGATCATGAAAACGATTGCGCACGAGGGTTGCGCCCAGTAAGAGAAGACAGGCGAAAGGCAAGCGTTCGAGCGATGGTTGCTAAGGGTCACAGCAAGAGACTGATCTGGCCGATTGTTGCCTTGGGGATGTTACTCCTGCTCAACATGTTGTTCACGCCTGGATTCTTCCGCTTGGAGATGAAGAACGGCCGTCTCTACGGGAGCTCTGTGGATATTCTGAACCGGGCTGCCCCCGTCGCGATCGTCTGTCTTGGCATGACGCTTGTCATCGCCACTGGTGGAGTGGATTTGTCCGTTGGAGCGCTGATGGGCATTTCAGGCTCCGTGGCTGCTCTGCTTGTCACTCGAACGGAGCACCCTTTGTCTGTTGTGGTGTTGCTTTCAATATCGCTCTGCGTGCTGGCTGGCCTCTTGAGCGGCGCGCTTGTTTCCTGGCTTGGAGTGCAACCAATTGTTGCCACGCTCGTGCTTATGGTTTCTGGACGTGGCGTTGCTCAGTTGATGACAGATGGTCAGATCATCACATTTCGCCATGCTGGCTTTGAGTTCATCGGTGGAGGTTCCTTGTTCTGTCTTCCATTTACAGTGACTCTGGTTCTTGCCGCGCTCTTGGTCACGGCAGTGTTGACTCGAAAGACGGTTCTTGGACTTTTCATCGAAGCGGTTGGAGATAACCCTACGGCCAGCAAATATGCCGGCGTAGCAGTGCATGGCGTCAAAGTGTTTGTTTATGGCTTCAGTGGGCTGTGCGCTGCGATTGCCGGACTTATCGTGACATCGGATATTCGAGCGGCAGATGCTTCAAATGCGGGTCTTTATCTTGAGTTGGATGCCATTCTCGCTGTTGTTATCGGAGGAACTGCGTTGACAGGAGGGCGATTCTCCTTGATCGGATCGCTCATAGGGGCGCTAATCATCCAGACACTTACCACGACGATTCTGACCAGAGGAGTACCAGTAGAGCACACACTCGTTGTGAAGGCTTTGGTTGTTCTCGCAGTGTGCTTGCTTCAGTCGGACAGATTCCGGGATCTCTTTGTGAAGAGATCTAGACGGAACTCGCCATAGACAGGAAACGGTTCGGGAGCGAAGACGGAGAAAGATGACGGTATCGAGAAACAAGATTCCACTTCTGGCAACGGCAGTCGTCTTCTTGCTGCTCTATCTTGTGGCGTCTGTGCATTACAGAGGGTTCTTTACATGGCAGGTATTCATCAATCTGTTGCGGGACAACTCATTCCTGGGCATGGCTGCATTTGGGATGACGTTCGTGATCCTTTCCGGAGGTATTGATCTCTCGGTTGGAGCAAGGATCGGATTCACGGGTATTCTCATCGCCTGGTTGACGCAGGAGCACCAGATTCATCCAGTCTTTTCGATTCTCATCGCCCTGATGGTGGGAACGCTCTTGGGATACTGCATGGGTGTTCTGATTGCTGTTTTTGAAAGGCCGGCGTTTCTTGTGACATTGGCTGGGATGTTCCTCATTCGCGGTTTGGCTTTTGTCATCAGCCCTCAGACAATTGGGATAACTCATCCTGCGTTCAATGCAGTCGAGCAGTGGAGTTATGGAATCTTCCCAGTCACGATTGTTGTTCTAATGGCTGGGCTATGCATCGCCGTGTATCTGGCGCATTACACGCGGTTTGGCAGAGCAGCCTATGCAGTAGGTGGAAGCGAATCGTCCGCCCTCTTGATGGGCGTTGCTGTACGGCGAACGAAGATTGGGGTCTATGCGCTGAGCGGATTCACTGCTTCCGTGGCAGGTGTCTTGTACACGTTCTACACCTTCTCCGGCAACGCCAATGCTGGCACGATGCTTGAACTTGATGCCATCGCGGCAGTTGTCATTGGGGGAACTCTCCTATCCGGTGGAGTGGGCAACGTCTTTGGGACGTTCCTTGGTGTGCTCATCCTTGGCATTATCCAGACGATTATCACGTTTCAAGGAACGTTGAGTTCCTGGTGGACAAAGATCGTTATCGGCGGACTGCTCCTGGTCTTTATCCTTCTTCAACGCTTCATCCAGATTCGGGTGGGGAAGAGTTGACGCACGACTACACTGATCGCCGAAAATAAAGACGACGTTCGGCTGTTTCATTGAGCACTCTCCATTCTCCCAGAAGCCACCAATGGAAATTACAGACTCTCCTCGTCCAGTGTCATCGCGACAAGACCTTTTGTGACAAGTGTCTTGAGGAAAGTGGTCACGGACATTTCTGCTTCCGCGAGACTGATCTGGTGGGTGCGGGCAAAGGCTTCGATGATCTTTCGAACGCTGGTCTTGCCGTCGCACGCCTGATAGACTTCTTGACCAAGGGAATCAAGTGCAAATGTCCTCTCGGCTTCTGGGCGACCGGTAAAGAACTGTACCCATCGGTATGGTTTTATGTGAACCGTGACACGGAGATTTCCATCGTCTGTCTCTTGCTGCCTGACGATAGGTAGCCGTCTGGGACGACAGGCAAGCGAAAGATTCTTGGGAAGCCGTTTTTGATTTGGCTTTGGCGGTGACATTATCGCCCGGCTCCCTTCGCTTTGTGCCAGTTCATATCTCTCATGACTTGCAGAACAACTTCTTCATCCGCAGAGGAAGGGGAGTCATATTCCGCCATCAGCAAGCGGCTGAAATCTGTGTCATGAGCGATGGCCGAGATGGAGTGTCGAGTTGCAACGGAATGCAGCGGAAAGGGAAGTCTCTTGCGACCTCTGCGGAGCAAGCCCTGCGTTCCAGTAGAATCGAAGGTGATGGTCTGTGGAATCTGGTCGCACTTGAGAAGTTTGTGTTCCTTAAAGGGACGGTCGTCGAGCCATTTGGACATCTCACGACGCGCAAGCGCTGTTTCGGACGGATAGACTTGTCGAAGCACCAATCTCTGACCACCTCTGTGGGCAAAACGAAATGCCATGTCCCCGAGGTTGATTCGGTGAGTCTCAATGTCATAGCCTGTTGGCGTTATGAAACTGACATCAAACACAGCCCAACGTGTGGGTGAATGAAGATCCGAAAATTCAAGAGAGAACAATGGATGCGCTCCCCCCTGAATGGGTAAGGTTTCTGAACTGCTTTCAGAGACCGATGTCTGCGATCTCTTGGGACTGCAGGAATGTCGAGTCTGAAAGGGTGTAAATGAAACGACTTCAATCACCTGAGAGGCTTCGCGTGAGTAGGCGTAGGCGCACCTTCGAGATGTCTCGCGAATCGGAAGACTTTGAACGATCCGACAGGGTTCATCAGTCCCCGCAAGGCGACACAATTCTGTTTCCGTCTTGTCTTTGCGCTGTAGCGTGGCTACTCGTCGGCTGACCCATTCTGCAAAGACAAAACCTCGGGACTTGGCTTGAAGCCATTTGATCTGCATGTGGGCCTGAGTTGAGTCACCAACGGTCATCATGCCTTTGAGTCGGTTGCCAGAGACCCTTAGGGGACGCCAATCGAGCGGGATGCGCATCTGCCAACCGCACCAAGCCAAGGGGAGATATCCTTGATGGGTCATGATGTTACACCGGCAGTTTGACAACACTCTTGCTCATGAAGACGATGCCAAGGCTGAGCATCGTGATCAGTCCGATGCCCGCGGTGAATCCTGCGGCGAAGACAATTCGGTATTTAGGCCAGTCTTCTCCAAACCATTTTCGGCATCCAAATCGTCCGAGCAGAGCGCCGAGGAACATTGGGATGATCGCATGCGGGACGGATTGATCCAGTCCTCGAACGACACCGTACACAAGGAAGATAGGCAGTCCAAAGTGGCTCAGAAGTGCATACACGATCAGAGCCAATCCGAACCCGCTGAGGAGATATCTAGGAACAAAGGCGTCGCGGAACGGACTCGCCGTCTCACCAGGAAGTGTGGCGGAGTAGAGAAGCCCCGACTGGTAGGCACGCAGTTCCCAGAATTGGTTGGCGTAGGGGAACATCTCGCTGGGCACCGTATCAATAGACCAGATGAATTGACTAAATGCGATGGAGCCAACGGCAACGATGGGGAAGATGAGAATCTCGGATTTAATTATTGAGGACAGGCGAGTCCCCGTCAGTTCCGTTGTCTTAAAGAACATGGCCTGTCGGGCGTAGTCGTGCATCGGAATCGGTGCGAACCAGATCGCTGCACCCTTGTAGCCAGAGAGGATGAACGAGGCTTCACGAACGAATGGAATAGCGACTTGTCGTCCCACGATTCCTTCCATTCGCGTGGAAACGTAACTGATCAACGGTGTGTAGACAAAACCGTAGAACAAAAGGAGCCAGAGGGGAAACTTGGCTCCCAGAAGCGGGCCGGAAGCATAGTTGACGAGCCAATAGGTCAGCCCGATGTAGAAGGATGTGGAGAGTATATATATCGCGAGTCCTACCCAGATCGGAATGTCTCCACGGTCTGCGGGGGGCTTGAAGAGTTTGCTCCACTGCATCTTCCCACCGCCTGGGGTTTCCTTTTGCTTTCGCCTAAAACTGCTGAAGACATGGATGAAACCGATCGCGGCGACGGCAAGGCTCAGCCCCAGACTGAAACTGAAATAGAAATCCATCGTGTTGGACTGGATTGTCTGAATTGCGCCGATGCCTCTCTCCCAGCCATGAAGGATTCCGACGCGATGCAAAATGGGATTGGCGACCATGGTGAAAATCAGACCGATAAAACTGCCTACCATTGCCCAGAACGGAAGAACCATGCCCGTGATGAGAAACGTTACATCAAAACTCACCATCCATGGCATTGCGGGCAACCAGCGTTCGGTATACTGAGTCAAATCCACAAATGGCATCGGGATGATGCGAAGTGATTCCGAGAAGATAGCCCCTGTGATGTTTGGAATGGCGAGGTAGATAAACCCGAAGGCAATGCCCGCCATGGCGCCGATACTGAATGTGCGCCAGCGCCATGTGTTTTGTTGGCTCGAAGCATCTGCCAGTGCGGTCATACCCATGGCACCAACGGGAGCCATGGGGAAGGGAAGTTCCTCGACGTCCGAGGTCAGGCGGAACATCACGTAGCCAAGACCGAAGTGATCCAGACGTGTGATGAACATCATGAGCATCATCAAGCCAAGTGGTGTGAGCCAGGCTCTCATGAAGAAGTCCCGCTGATTCAGGACGGCGGGGTCACTGGGGGCAAACCACTGTGGAATGTACTCAATGATTCCCAGTTTGCGCATCTCCTCACTTTGCACAAGGAATTGATGCCAGAGAAGCCCGCCTCCGGAATGGATAACGGCTCCACACATGTAGAACAGGACGAAAATCTCAGGTCTTTTGAGCCGAGTGAATGCCCTTCGCGCCACTTCAACGTAGAGGATAACGGTAACCCACTGTGCTGCGGGACCCATTTCGATGCCAGCAACCAGTTGCATATACATCTGTGCCGGAGTCATCAGAAGCCCCACGAAGAGCGCCATGATCACAGTACGCCAGCCGAAGCCTTCCTCGAATACCTCGGGGCGCTGCAGCAGATTGCGAAACTCTTGGAACTCTTTGTCCTCACGCATATCTAGGAGTCCTCACCCGCTGGAATACTATTCGTTGATTCGGCGTCGCTCACCATTCCGAGTGTATCGAGTTGCCTGCCAGCGATCTCCGCCGAGGCGGTTATATACTGAAGCATCCGTTCGAGTTTTAGTTTGCGCCAACCGAGCAGTTGCTTCCTCAGATCCGCCAGAAAGACCTTGTTCAGATTCTGCCATGTGCCCACTTGGCCGGAACCTCTCTGCAGTTCAATGATCATCTCACAAACGTCTTCATCGCCTGTCGGACGAACGAGGATTCTGAAGTTCTGCCGGACGCCCAGATCATACGGAACAAGCCATGCGGTTCCTTCGATGCCCATGGTCTCGATATCGTCCACCGTGACAGTAAAAGTCTTCAGATCGTCCGTTGTGAAATGTCCTATAGCGCCGTCCTGATGGGCTTCCAGATACTCATAGAGGAAGAGAATGACGCCGTTGGCAGTCTTTTCCGTCACGGTGAAAGGTAATGTATCACGGATAATGTCATCCGCAGGCTCGGGAACCTTCCAGGTCATGTTGGCGCTTGGAACAGCAAGTTTGCCGGCCATGTAAGCCGGCAGCAGAGAAGAGAAAACCACGACCACCATGACCAGGAACATGGTCATGACAGCATGAGTACCGGAGTAGTTCAGAGTGATCCCTGCCAAGAGTCCCATCTTGCTGAAGACCGTTGCCACCCCCTGACCGACAATGTATCCGAAGATGGAGCCCATCAGACCATAGGTCGCCGCCTCTGCCAGGAAGAGCACTCCAACGTGAAGAGGCGCAAGTCCCATACTTGTGTAGATGTAGATGTCTCTCCTTCTCTCTGCGATCGCACCAAGCATGGTATTGAGGATGATCAGACCGCCGATAGCAAGCGGAACGAAAAGGCTTTTGGGCCCGCTGGGGAGAAGAATTGTTGACGCATAGACGCGAACCTGAGTGTCTGAGGAGAAATAGATGGGAAATGCAAGTCTTTGACCCAACTCTTTTCCAAGAACCTCAGCGTCAGCGTGGTTTGGGGTGGCTATTGCAATGCTGCGCAGAGTGCAGTCCCGCATCCCGTCAAGGAATTCCTCAGGAAGAACAATGACGCTGTTGCTTGAGACGCGTGTCAGGTTGACGTTAGGATCCATCCCCTGTCCTGTCTCCATTTGGCTTTCGATCAGGCTCATATCGGTGTTGATCGAAAGTCGCATCAAATCTCCGCCAAGGGCAGAATAGTCTATGGGAAGCCATGACTGGCCGTCCAGGTCAGACAGTTCACTGTCAAAACGAGCCGAGTCAAATACTCCGACGAGGGGGAGTGAAATACCTCCAACAAGAACACTGTCTCCCGGCTGAAGACCCAAGTCGGAAGCAGTTTGCTCAGAAAGATAGCAGCCTCCTGTAGCTCGGAACGTATCCCAATCGGGCAGGACAGCGCGAACCTGAGTTGCCTTGTCTTCATCCCTGTTCAGTCCAATGCCAGCAGTCAATGAGACCGTTTGGTGAGTCGTTGGGTTGAAGATGTGAATCTTCCACTGTGGGTTCCACGGATTGCACCACCAGAGACGAGGGAGGACTGGGAACCGTCCCTTGGCAAGAGTCTTGAGATAGGTCAGAGCCGTTCCCGACATTGGCTGGCTGGACGGCTGATGAATCAGAACGCCCGAATAACTCGGAGAGATCGGAATACGCCGCTCTTTCTGACCCACGTAACTGCTCGTGGATGTGAAGCACAGCAGCACAAAAGTGATCAGAACAACCGTCGCTCCCGTGAGTGTTGTTCTCATCATCCGGTTGCGCATGTTGGCGATTCCGAGCTGGATTGCACTGGAAAGTACGCCGACGCGTGAAGTTGACGCGCCGCTTCCTTCGGTTCGCCCGGTTCGCATCTCTTCAAGACCGGTCTCGAATTTTGCATAGACAACTGTGATGACCAGAAGACTCATGAAGATGATCCCAAAAGCCATGACGATCATCAACGGTTGACTGCTCATTCGGAAGGCGGGGTGAAAACTCCAGAGAATTGCAGTCATAATGCAGAAGATCAACGTCATCCCGGCGATTTGTTTGTAGATGTTTGGGCTGGCAACCAGCAGTCTCTCCATCGCATAGGAAAATGGGGCAAGAGCGATCAGCAGAAAGATCGCCGCGCGAACAATATCGTCTGCCAGATCTCTGACGGCTTGATAGGCTCTGACTTCATTGGCTTGAGCGCCTGTCGCCGCGTTGTACAAGGCACCGCCATCGTCGTTCTGAATCGCTTCATCGGCTTGACTGAGAAGGGCTTTGGTGCGCTCGCGAAGTCGGTCAATGGCTTCACTTGTGATCCCCGCTGTGCGGTACTTTCGAAGGCGAACCTCATCCAGAGCACTCATGTCCTTGGCACCGATGTGGATTGGAAGCGACGGGAGGCGTTGGTTGAGTGCAAAACCCTTCATTGCCTGTCGCTCGGGCAAATCATAGGCGTCATCCGGATCCATCATGTTCAAGAGACTCATTCGATTGCGTGTTGTGCCGACTCGGAAGATGGCCTGCCACTTGGTGCCAGGCTCCAACTGACACGTCATGTGTCCTCCAGAGAGCGTGAAGTTCAGACGTTGCGGCTTTCCTGCACGTGCTGCATCCATGATGGTTCCACCTGGGAGTCCCCAGAGAAATCGAGGATCAAAGAGCCCCATCTGCGTCATTTCTTCACAGTCGAACACCACAGCCTTTGGCGGACTTGCCATTCGAGAGGCGGTGTCCACGTTTGGGTCAACGCCCTTTCCGCCCTTGGCGATGTCCACCGCGCGCATGATGTGCCCATCTTGTGCGAGCAGGTAAGACTGAACGTAGAACCGGCCGTAACCAGCAGCGAGATTTCCAGGCAAGGCGTCAAAAAGAAAAGAACCATCTATCTTGGTCATGCAGAACTCTTGTCTCTGAATGCCTGCACAACTTGGGAGCCAGCTGACACCGGCCTGATCAGCATTGCACGAACCATTGATGAGTGTCGTGACATACCCTTTCATGGGAAGGCGAGGCACCGGCTCTCCTGCCGACTGATCCACAATAGTCCCGCGTACACGTGTCCATTTTGGCAGGACTTTCGTTGTCTGCTGGAAGTCAGTTTGGTGGCAAAGCCTGTTAATCAGCGCTAGCGTCGCATCAATCTGTGGGTTCAAACGATCCCAGTTCAAGGCTTCAAATTGGTCATTGGGTGTTCCCAGACGTGAACGCAAGCCTTCGAGCGTCGTCCAGGTCATTCCGGCAAGCCCAAAAGCCGCGGCAGGCCATGTGATATTGGCTTGTTCACCGATGGTGTAGGAGTCTGGTGAATCCAGACCGAGAAGAGGCGCGAAACTGACTGCATGGCCGAGTTCAGCAGGCCAGAGCGCATCGAATTCCTTCTTCTGAATTGTATTCAGCCAGCGACGGAAATCCTGCGAGTTTGCAGTCTCATTGAGGCCCGAGTAACGACACGTCAATGCCGGTCCAACGGAGAAGCCTGCGTCGGAGAGATCCACGCCGAGGACAAATCCCAGCGGACGCTCCTGTGAGTCAGGCAGGCCGAGCAGCGATCGAATCTCCTCTCTCATTCGATCTCGGGTGTTGGTGACCTCGAGCACCTGTTCAATATCCTTCAACTGACCTTGAACTCTCTCGTGTGCACGCTGCCAGAGGGTTTGAGCCAGAGGGCGCATGGAGTCAGCGACAGAAGTTTTGGTGAGAAGTTGCCTCTGTGCCGCGAAGAATTCCGTCCTGCGGGCTGCCAGAAAGTCTATCTTTTCCTTCAGTGTTCCCGCCTCTGCAGAATCTGCTCGATGCAAGGCAACTCGAAGAGGGAACAACTTCGATTCTATTGAAACGACCTCTCGGGAGACCTCGTCCTTGAGATAGCGATGCAGAGGTTTGTACTCGTCCAGGAAAAGGCTTTCCAGTGGATCTTCTTCGGACTCCAGATCACGGACGAGTTCCCAGTGCTTCAAGTACTCCTTGAGTAATTTGCGGTCTTCGCTGTCAAAGTCCTTTCTGTCTTCGGGTATCACTGAAAGGGCGGCAAGCATTTCCCTCATGCCTTTCGAATGGTGCGAAAAAGCATCGAGAAAGGCAAATAACACCGGTCGAGACGGTGGATTCTTGGCATATTCACGAATCAAGTTGAGCGCAAACGCGACATCTACTGCGGCATCGGCTCCGGGACAAATCTCCGGCACCGGGGAGAAGGCGTCAAACTGCACGGCGATGACTACAGCTTGCTGTGGCTTGTCCTGTTGGCGGCCTTTCACCAGAGCATAGACATTGGTTGCTGTCGTCTCTTTCCAGAAGCAATGCGACTGAAGACGCGCCTTCTGGTATGAGTTGGAGCGGAGACTATCCGCAAAAGAGCTCGGAGGAATGTAGAATCTCGGTACATTGATGGGCATTCGAAACAGATGAGAGTCGAAGTGTTTGAACTCATCAGTGGGTGAGCCAATAAGTACAATTGCTTTTGCACCGGCGTTGTAGACTTCGACAAAACTCCACGCGCCCGACATCTCCATAACTGCGATCTGACCCTGAAGACGTTTGGCAGGAAGTTGTGTCGGCTCCCCCTTGCCAACATAGATCAGCTCTCCAGAAATGCCTTCTGTGGGTGTTGTGTTGAGTCGCACGCTGGCTGGCAGAAAAGGATATACGCGCTGCTTTTCCGACGAACCAGGCTGGAAGACCTCCAAATGCGCATCCCAAACATGGGGAATCAACAAGGGATAGTCATGCGTCCAGAGAGTGATTCCTTGGATTCGTTCCAGATGATTGAGCAGCTGCTGAAGTGCATTATCATGGCCTTCCGATCCCACATAACGTGACTGCTGAGCAGAGAGCCATTGGGCATCCAGACGCACTTGCGGAGCGATGGACGCTTCGAGTGCACCGGGAAGAAGGATACCGAGCGCAAACAGCGCGATCACCAGAAGTCCTGTGACTTGGACCGTGGTGTTGAACTGCCCTTCAGGCTTTGCCAAAAGCATCTTCATGAAATACTCCGTCAATAGGGCTGAATCTGGACGCGCATATAAGGTCTTCCAAGGAAGACCAAAATGACAGGAACCAGACTCCAGAAAGCACCCGCAAAAACCTCTCCCATGATCAGACCGAGAAAAACGGGGCGCGCAGACCGGTAGAGCCGGGCTCCCCCATATCGAAGGATGATCACCTTAATCAACCAGCCCAGAAACACGCTGAACCACGCTTCGTTCGAGTAGAAGGTGTTGACCATCAAGAGGCCGATAGGATGGATTGGCCATTTTGGCATGGTCAGACTTGCCCACTGCAAGACGGAAGCCAGCGTGAAGCCAAAAGCCAAATGAAAGCCCTGATTGTAAATGGGAGAAGCGTAGCGTCCTTCCTTGAGCTCCTGAACAGACGTGAAGAAGTTGCTGATGAGATTGTAACCCCAGGCGCTCACAGGTCGGTCAATGCCGTCCAGGCTTGCACTGAAATGATAGTTGACCACAAGGTGAACATTCCAGCAAAGAAACAAGCCCACGGCGAGCAGGGCGATGATCAGCCAGGAATACCGAACTTGGGTTTGCGGCGGTTGATCCTCGTTAAGTCCGATAGCGTGCGATGCCAGAGTTGCGCAGCTCACACGAGATGCCATGGGGAAGAACATGACTATGAAATAGGAAAAAAACAGAGTCGCCGGACTGAGCCAGGCTCGGGGAAAGAGTCTCAGAAAGCCCATCTGGTAGCCCATGTCAATCCGAATGAAAGGAATTCCGGTCTCCGCTACGAAACGAGTGATGATCAGAGAAACCATGAATCCGACCCCGAGAAAGACCAAAGCCCAAACGGGCTGCACACCAACCCAGATGAGCCATGCGACCATCCCAAGACAACCGATCAGAAACATGATCAGAGCGTTTCTGTCCTTTCGATCTTCCTCAGTCGAGGCACCTCGGAAGAGGCATCGAAAGACATGCACCCAGTGAGCTCTTCCGAGCCAGAGGACGGCAAGACACAGGGCGATCATTCCACCGAAGCGATGTTCCACAACAGTAGTTCCGTAGTACGGCGGAAAGTAGGCGGAGCCGATCATGCTGTAAGCGGCGTAGGCCACCACAAAAAACCAAACTGAAAATCCAATGCGGCTTGGCATGAAGAAGGCAATGCCAACAAAGATGAAGTAAATCCGATTAACTCGAATGTGTCCTGGCAGGTAACGAAACAAACCTTCGGTGAAGAGTTTGCTGATGTTCCAGTTAAGTGGAATTGCCGGTACCGCTTCAGGATTGTGCAATTTCCACCCTGCGAAGATATGAAGGAGAAGAACCAGCGAAGCGGCGATCCAGAAACTCCTCTGCCGAAACAGAGGAGCAAAGGCATTGCCCTCGTCGGGGTCGTCAATCAGCGATTGGTGCAATGCGAGCAAGGGAAAAGAGAGCCTTTCGTTGCGTCGCCATTGGGGATAAACAATCAGCGCCAGCCCCGTCATCATAAGGTAGGTGGACATCAACATGAGCCCCCACACGAAGATGGTCGGCATCCATGCTCCCCAAGGTATGGACTCACCGGGCGGGAGCTCTGTGGCGAAATAGTCTGAGACCGGAGTGTCTGCTCCGAACTCCATCTTGTCGGGAAAGAGGCTCGGAGGAAGGTTCATCTCTTTGATCGTCTCAGAGTAGCGGGCATTCTCGCGAACATGAATGGGGCCAGCAGCCAGAGCGTATGGAAGCATTCTCAGAAGTCCCTGGCTCGGTACCACACAGGCCATCATGATGATACCCACGATTACGGCAAGTTCCCGACTCGCGAATGAACACTTTGGCCTCAAAACGCGCAGAAGCGGATTCAGGAAGAGGACAATCAGCAGAATGAGGAAAAGCCCGATGATAGGCAGGAAACTGTCCGCAATGTAGGCACTGCCAATGACAAAATTAGTGTAAGGCGTGACAACCCATATTGTCAGGGACGCCAACAACCCAATCAGGATCGCTGGGAAAAAGCGGGTCCTATTCTTGCCCGTGTCTGATTTCAGATTCACAATGTGCTGTTTTCCTTAGTGCCCTTTGAGGGTCTACAGCCGTCTTTCAAGTTGTCAAAAGATAGCCAAAATGGGGTTGCTAAACAAGGTCTTTCTTCAGTCGAGACGAGAACGGTTGCCGGTTGGATGTGCATCCCACTTGACAGGCGTCTACTCCTTTCCATAATACCACCACTATGAACAAAGAACTGCTGACTCGATATGCGAACAATCCGATTCTGACCGCGTTGGATGTGCCTTTTCTGTGCAATGCGGTCTACAACCCTGGTGCGGTTAAGTTCGGGAACAGATACATCATGATTCCGAGGGTTGAAGATGGGCGCCGAGACAATCGGTTGCACGTTGCCGAGAGCGGCGACGGCATTCATTTCACGATTCGACCGGAGCCGATCATGCTTCCACTCGATTCTGAAGCGCAGATCTGGGAAAAGCACATGTACGATCCCCGAGTGACCTTTCTGGAAGGCGTCTATTACATTGCCTACTGCGCTCAGACGATGGAAGAGACCGTTCGGATCGGTCTGATGAAGACGGTTGACTTTGAGAGTTTCGAGCGCGTTGGGTTGATCACACCGCCGTGGAACCGCAACTGTGCCTTGTTTCCCGAGAGAATCGGAGGTCTGTATGCGCGTTTCGAGCGACCGATGAATGGGGCAGACGCGGTCAATTTCATCAGTTATTCCCCCGACCTGCTGCACTGGGGGCAGGCGAAGGCAGTGGAACTCAAGACGGAGACATGGCTTCGAAACAAATGGGGTGTTGGTCCATCACCGATCAAGACAGATGAAGGTTGGCTTGTTATCTTTCACGGAGTCTGGTGGGCAATAGGTCCGGTGTATCGTCTGGGTGTGATGCTGCTTGATCTTGAGCAGCCTCACAAAGTCATTGGTCAGTGTCCGGAGTTCATCCTGACGCCACGAGAGCCCTATGAGCGCATCGGTGAGGTCAACAACTGCGTATTCTCCAACGGTGCAATTGTTGAGCCTGACGGACAATTGAAGGTCTATTACGGTGCCGCGGATACGTGCATCTGTCTGGCGACTGGCAATCTTGTTGAGCTGATCGCGGCATGTAAGCAATGATCCGAATCTGTATGTTCTTCTCTCACGCAATGCTTTTGTGTTAGGCTTCCTTCATGCGTGTTCTCCTTTTGACAAAGGCATATCCACCCTGGGTTGGAGGTGTTGAATGTCATGTTCAACAGCTCGCTGAAGGTCTGGCGTCCAAAGGCGTTGATACAGTAGTTCTCGCGTGCAGTCCGAGCCGTCAACTTGAGCGCATCTGCAAGGGGAATCTTGAGGTGATTCTCGTTCCACGTCTTGGAACTGTTCGTTCAGTTCCATTGAGTCCGAGTGTTCCTTCCTGGTTGTCTCGACTAAAGCCCGATTTGGTTCACATTCACCATCCCTATCCGCTAGGGTTTGTGAGTTACATTCTTGCTGGCCGTTCGAAGCCGTTGGTTGTTACCTGGCACAGTGACATTGTTCGTCAGAAAGTGCTGAAGGTGATCTTTCGACCTGTTCAGAACGCGGTGCTTCGTCGATCCAATGCCATTATTGTGACTTCTGAGCCGTTGATGAAACAGTCGCCTGATCTGAGGAAGTATCAAACGAAATGTCTGCCGATTCCTTTGGGTGTTGATGTGGGGCGACTGGATTCCCTTCGCGCAACGGCTGCCGCGCGGGGAAGTCAGGCCGCTATGTTGCAGCATTCTCCTTCGATTCTTTTTGTTGGTCGCTTGGTTCGGTACAAGGGACTCGAAGTTCTTCTTCGTGCCATGGTTGGGATTCAGGCCAATCTGTTTGTCGTTGGAGAGGGGATTCTCCGAGGATCGTCGCAGAGGCTTGCGTCCGAGTTGGGAGTGGCAGACCGCGTCATCTTTCTTGGCAAGGTGCCAGAAGAGACTCTTGCTGGTCTCTATGCCGGGTGCAGCGTCTTTGTCCTGCCCTCGGTGAGCAACAACGAGGCCTTTGGACTCGTCCAGTTGGAAGCCATGGCAGCCAGTAAACCTGTGGTCAGCACGAACCTTCCTACAGGTGTACCGTATGTCAACAGAGACGAGGTCACGGGTTACGTTGTTCCTCCTGACAATCCTGAGGCGCTCATGAGTGCGCTGAATCGTTTGCTTGCCACTCCGAGTTTGGCGCTGCGCATGGGTCAGTCGGGACGTTCACGGGTCGAACAGGAGTTTCGACTTGAACTGATGATTGAGAGAACGCTTGAGGTGTATCGCCGCTGTCTCTGACTTGGATATTCTTGCTCAGATTGAGCCATTTTGGTAATGTCTGTCCGTTTTGCTTGGGAGGTTTTGTTCATGAAGAATCCTGTTCGTAGAGCGCTTCTTGAGCGACGCATCACCTTAGGTAGTTGGCTTCAAGTGAATCACCCTGTGTCCGCCGAGATTCTTGCTGAATGTGGTTTTGACTGGCTTGCCACAGACTGTGAGCACACAGACATTGATGTCGGTGGCTTTGCGCAGTTGGCGAGGGGTATGTATGGACGTGGTCCGGTGCCGTTCGCCCGCGTTCGGGAAAACGACACCCTTGCGATTCGTCAGATGCTGGATATGGGAGCGCAGGGTGTTCTGGTTCCACTGGTGAATACTCCTGAAGAGGCATTGAAGGCAGTTCGTGCCGCCAAGTATCCGCCAAGGGGTATTCGCGGGTTTTGCTTCTCGAGGATGAACAATTTCGGTCGGGACTTTGAGGAGTATGTCAAGAACGCAAATGACGAGATTGCGGTCATTGTCATGATCGAGTCCAAACAGGCGGTAGATTCTATTGATGAGATTCTGGCAGTAGACGGTGTGGATGGCATTTTTATCGGGCCTTACGATCTGAGCGGTTCCTTGGGAATTCCAGGTCAAACTTCCCATCCACTCATTTTGGAATCTTGTGCGAAAGTGTCCGACGCCTGCAGAAGACTTGGGAAATCGGCGGGTGCTCATGTTGTCATTCCGACACCTGAGGCGATCGAGAAGACAATCGCCGATGGGTTTACTTTCATTGCTCTGGGAATTGACACACTCTTCCTGAGAGAAGGTGCCACCGCAGCGTTGAATCTTGCCAAGGCAGTGAACTCGAAAAATTCTGCCTGACAGTATCATCAGGGGAGTTGAACTATGCGCGTGCTTGTTACAACCACGTCTTATCAGGATACCCCAGGCCCTCATCACGATCTCCTGCGAGAGACTGGGTACGAGATTGTTGCGAAGCGAGGACCTCTTTCGGAATCCGAAATGCTCGCTCTCGTTGGAGAAATTGACGGACTGCTCTGCGGCGATGACGCCATCACTCGGAAGGTGCTTGAGAAGTCGCTGCCGCGTTTGAAGGTGCTGAGCAAGTACGGCATCGGGTTGGACAAGATCGATCTCAAAGCGGCCGAGGCGTTAGGTATTCCTGTTTGCTACACTCCTGGAGTGAATCATACCACCGTTGCCGAGCATTGCTTTGGGCTGATGCTCTGTTTGTACCGCAACATCCCGCGTGAAGATGCTCTGGTCAAGTCAGGAAAATGGAAACGCATCACAGGTCATGAACTCTTTGGGAAGACCTTGGGAATCCTCGGTCTGGGTCGAATTGGAAAAGAGGTCGCAGTTCGGGCGTTGGCATTTGGCATGAAGGTTGTTGCCTATGATCCGATTCGAGATGAGAGTTTTCTCAGTCAGCATTCGGTTCAGTTCTTGTCCTCTCATGATGAGGTCATTCGAGTTGCCGATATCCTCTCACTGCACATGAATCTGTCTGAGACGACTCGAGGACTTATCAACAGAGCCAGACTGGCTTCCATGAAAAAGGGTGCCATCATTATCAACTGCGCCAGAGGGGGCATTGTTGATCAACAGGCTCTTGGAGAAGCGCTGATATCAGAAGCCATTGCAGGGTATGGATGCGATGTCCTGGAGCATGAACCACCAGAACCGGACAATCCACTGATCGGTTTGGAGAATGTTGTTGTCACTCCGCACATCGGTTCGCGAACCTATGAAAGTGTCGCAAGACAGGCCGAGATGGCAACGCGCAATCTCATTCTTGTGTTGAATAAAAAACCACCTCTTGCAAGATTTCAACTTGAGTCCAAGGAGTTGGCAAAATGAGTTTGGATAGGATGCTCGAAAGACTCTCACAGGCTCCCGCAAAGGACGTCTCGCGACAGCGCCAGATTTCGGTGTGGAAGGGTGAGCCTGTTGACCGACTGCCGATCCTGTTTGGGGTTCCGACTCCCGGACTGGAAGGCGGAATTCATTTTGACATGAAAGAGTGCTACGAAGACCGGGAGAAGATGCTCTTCGAGACACTGTATTCGATGATCTCTCAGGCGGAGTCACCTTCAGACAGCCTTCCCGGCATTCGTGCCAACACCGGCACGGGCACTCTTCCATGCTGTTTCGGACTGAAACAGGAAATCTTCCCCGACAAGATGCCTTGGCTCAAGGAGCATCTTACCAAAGAACAGATCATGCACCTTGAGCCCGATGATTTTGATGATGTGACGGGGAAGGGCATCATGCCACAGGTGCTTGACTACCAGCGTTATTTCAAGAGTCAGCTGAACGGTTCAGGTTGGGTCTTTCTTTCAGACACACAGGGCCCGATGGACATTGCCCATCTGGTCAGGGGGGACGATATCTTTTTTGACATGTACGATGATCCACCGTTTGTCCATCATCTGATGGAACTGGCGCTTGCAGTCTACATCTCAGCCACGAAGGCCATGAAAGCCAATCTCGACGAGCCCTATGACCAGGGGCCTCATGTGGATGGTGTTTTCGTTGCCAATGGTGCGGTGCGGGTCTGTGAAGACACACCGGTGATTCTGTCACCACACCTGATTGAGCGTTTTGTTGTGCCCTATACCAAGCGGGCGCTTGCGGCTTTTGGTGGGGGCTATGTTCATTACTGCGGTTGCAATGATTTCCTTTTCGAGTCGGCGGTCAATCTTCCCGAAGTGCATGGCATCAACTTTGGAATGCCGCAGCTCAATGATATGCAGAAGACGATGCAAACCTTGCTGGCGCTCGGGAAGGTCTATTACGGCATTTGGACGAGATTTGAGGGAGAATCCCTGAAGGACTACTTCAAGCGCATTGTGGATGTGCTCGGTGGAGCCCGCCGAGGTCTCATCCTTTTTCCTGAGTTGCAGGCTCGTGAGGCACACAAGCCAGAGAACATTATGAATCTCTGGGTGGATGCTCAAGCCCACGCAGCATGAAAACACTTGCCTCATGTTGTGGCCGTATCCTATAGTGATGACTGGCTGTGACTGACTATCATCTTCTTCGTGGAGGAACTGAAACATGATTCGCCGCCTCGTCTTCGTCTGTTTGATTGTGGGTCTAGCGCTCGGTGCCTGTGGCAAGAAAGAGCAGTCTTCCGAAGGCGGCAAGCCAATGCAACCTTCAAGGAAGATGCAGATCGCTGTTATCCCGAAAGGCACGACTCATGAGTTCTGGAAGTCCGTCCATGCAGGCGCAGTAAAGGCGGCGCGCGAAATGGATGTGGATATCATCTGGAAAGGACCTTTGAAGGAAGACGATCGCGACGCTCAGATCGCCGTGGTCGAGGATTTCATCAGCCTCGGTGTTTCGGGCATCTGTCTCGCACCGTTGGACGATTCCGCTCTGCGTGCTCCGGTTGGAAATGCCGTTCAGTCTGGGATCCCAGTTGTCATATTCGATTCCGGGCTCAAGAGTGAGCAGTACGTCAGCTTTGTTGCCACTGACAATTATGTTGGCGGAAAACTGGCTGGCGAAGAGATGCTGCGACTGCTCGGTGATACTGGAAGGGTGATCATGCTTCGTTATCAAGAGGGTTCTGCCAGCACGATGGAGCGTGAACAGGGCTTCTTGGATGCCGTCTCGCAGAAGCCGGATATTCAAGTTGTCAGCTCAAACCAATATGGAGGCGCGACGACGGAGAGTGCCTATCA
>JAKQFZ010000422.1 GCA_029558215.1 Candidatus Omnitrophota bacterium | reverse complement strand
AGTGACGTGCCCAATCGGGATCTCATTCTTGACGTTCGCGTCAAGGAGAAAGCCCCTTTGATGAAAACTGGAAAGGTTTCCGAGGGAGACATTCGGATCGCCGCAGTCATTCCGTCCACCGAGTTTGGAGAAGTGAAGCACACTCCTCGAAAGATCGTCTTTGTCCTGGATCGCTCCAGTTCAATGGGCGGAGTGCCTATCGAACAGGCGAAGAAAGCCCTTGCGGTCTGTATCGGAGCACTCGATGCGAGCGATCAGTTCGGGCTTATCGCCTTCGATGATTCTGTTGAGGTCTTCAATCCCAAACTCACTGAGGTTTCATTGGATAGTCGAGATAAGGCGCGTCAGTTTCTTTCGTCAGTTGGCGCCCGTGGCGGTACGGAGATATTCGGCGCTCTTGATGCCGCTGCAACGATGCTTGACGGTACGGATGGAGACATCCTCGTTTTGACCGATGGGCAGGTTGGCGGTACGGACACGGGAATCGCAGGAATTCGCGACAAAGGGATTCGCGTTCATTGCCTTGGAATAGGAAGCGCAAGTCAGGATCGATTTCTCAGCCTTCTGGCAACTCAGACAGGAGGCAGGAGCGTGTTCCTTTCGCCAAGAGAACGGGTTGACCGTCCGACGCTGGAACTGTTCGGCGGCATCGGTGGACGATTGGGTTGGAGCATGCAAGTGATGCTCGAAGGGGCGAGCGATTTCAAAATCTGCCCCAAGCCAGTTAGGATAATCAGTGCAGGGAACCCTGTGACCTTCTTCGCTTCCGCATCGTCCGTTGAGCCTGATGCAAAGTTGGTGCTGCGTTGGGAAAATGCAGAGGGAGAGCAGACGATGACTCTTCCCCTTGGCGTCTCAGAAGATGGTGATGGCAAGACGCTGAAAATGCTTCAAGGAGCGCGCCTGATCACAGAGGCGGAAGTTGATCTCGGTCACCTGCGAGACGGGGACGAAGTAATGCAGCGCCTCAAAGCGCTCAGCAGCGAGTATCAACTGGCGAGCCAGGCGATGGCTCTCGTTGCCGTTGTTAAGCGTGCGGGCGACAGACCCGGAGAGCAGCCGAGAACCATGGTCGTTCCAGTCGGCATGCCGGAAGATGTTCGGTCCGGAGCATATTTTGGTGGGTCCATTCGGCGTTGCCTCATGGCTCCACCGTCGTTTCCAGCTATGGTTCCACCAAGCCGAATTCCCATGAGGAAAGCAGACGCTGATGCGTGTTTGAAATTCTGCTGTACCAGAATGGATTCTGAGTCTCAACCCGATCTCTGCATGGAGTTGTCCTTGCTTGTTGGGAACTCGGGCATTCAGAGGCGAGATGTCGAAGAGTCTGTGTTGGCGACTGCGCTGGCTGCTCTTCTGTTTTGTGAGGAAAACGTCGCTGTTGACCACGGTCCCCTTGGTGTCTATCTGAGGAGGATGGTGGAGTTTCTCGAAAGCGTTCAGGAAGATGCCCTCTCCGCCGCTGTCAATGACATTCGGAAACGCGTGCTGGAGATCATTGCGCAGCGTCTTCCCGTTCCTGTCGGAAGATGGGCAGAACTCTGCCACGAGTTCATAATCGGGAAGAGGATGTTGAAGAAGCAGGTGCTGAAAGAGGTCTCACA
>JAKQFZ010000418.1 GCA_029558215.1 Candidatus Omnitrophota bacterium | reverse complement strand
AGATAGGGTGGCGTTGCGTATTCCGGACCGCATATCCGATAGAGATCAACAACGTTGACCTCAAGCATACGGGTGAGGTTGTCCATTACGCGCTCATGAAGAGCCTGCAGGGTCTTGGTGAAATGATCCGGCTCGGTCATTGCCCAGATGGTATATTCACCAAACTCCATCAACTCAGCCGCATGACAGAGAGGGTCGGCCAGAGAAGCCATGATGATGCCGTGATTGCCGACCTCAGACTTGATTCGCGCGTAGTCAGACGCATCGTAAGTTGGGGGGACATAGGGTACGAGTAGAGCCCGATCCACATCTGTTGTGTTCTTGCACAGTCGCTCGACACGCCATGTGGTATTGACACCATCAAGCCGTTTGGACGTGCACGTCAGATCTCCTTGAGGAGTATGAAAGACCTGTCTGATCGTGGTGGTATCCCCGTCGCGTTTCTGATCGGTCTCGACTTCCACCGGATAGGCCGACAACACAAAATGAGCATTGCAGGCGGGATTCCACATCGCGATGCAATCGGTCTCCTGTCGGATAAAATCCATCAGCGATTTGTAGGAGGGCTGATTGTTCTCAAATGATCTGCTGTTGTACCCGACCAGTTCATACGTTGAGATGGGTACACGATCCGGTCTCTCGCAATTCAATGCTCTCAGAAGCCGTTCTCTCGATTTCATGAACCGTATTCCTCATTTACCAAAATCAGTTCTGCCGACTTGCTGGCAGGACGTTGACTGTGAGTCTCTGCAAGTCGAACTGAACACGGACTCCATCTTCAAGGCAAATTGCGAACCGATCATCTGGCAGCGCCTGATATCGGCAACGGGACGCAGCCTGTCGCGTTTTTCGCTGAGACTGACCTGGATAAAAGACAATGGCTGTCTCGGCAACAAGCCCGTCTTCCTCGCGTATCAAGGCACTGCGATCGTCATAGGCGTTCAAGACAAAGAGCTGCTGAAGCCTGCCGCGCTGATACCGGTGCAGAGGTGTCCAGGTTTGGTGGCCTGATCCGGCGAGACTGACAATTCCCATCACGTTGTCAATGTTGAACCAAGGATGGGAGAACAAGAAAGGCGTTTCATCCAGACCGTCGCCAGTGATGTACTCACGCCCTCTTCCAAAGTGCAAAGTTCGGACACCATCATGATGAACCCAGTGCGGTTCATTGGCGATTCCGATCGTTCCAAGTTCCAGGGCGTCTATATGGACTTCTGAACGTGAGTAGAGGCGGTCTGCATAGAGGCAACGATCGTCTCTAAGTGCCGCAAATCCGAATCGCTGCTTTACTGCTCCCTCTGCTCGTTCCAAGACCCCGACGACAGCGAAGCCTCTTTCCATCTCAATGTAGCGGACCTCTTGCACCACAGAACGCTCATGGCGCACAGAGTCAATGATGACTGTTCCTACGAGGCTCGATTCATACGGTGTGAGCAGAATATCCTTTTGAAGAGGCAAAACCATGCCCATGGTTCTCGCTCCCCAGGAGAATGTCGAGACGGAGTTTGGCGTTCTCAGGATGGCAAACTCTCCCGACTCAAAGAGATAGGTTCCAGCCAGTTGACAAATGAGTTCCTTCTCGCTGATGGGGGGAGCGCCTTCTCCTTTCGTCCGCAACATCAGATACGCCTGGCACGCCAGTTCAAAGAACATGTGTTGTGTCGAGGCAAAGAAGAACTCGTCCTGCAGAAACAAGGCTCCATCGGGGTTTCGGGCGGCCATGCACTCGATGGTTTCAAGGCAGATACGTGCCAGGCGAGCGGCCTGGCGGTCGCCATAGAGAACTGCCTGACTTACATGCGTTCGAAACCAGTCTGGGCAGCGGTGCAGATGCCAGTCTTGACCGTTCGGATAGAGATATCCGCCATCGGCAAAACTCAGCACTTTCAGGTTCTCATAGATTCCGCGTACATTGTGCTCCAGCGCTTCAGGATGGGGACGATCTGCCCATTCATAGAAGCGAATCTGCATGAGGAGCATGTCAATGGTATTCATGTAGTCCGGATGGACGCGGGAATGGTTCTCCAATGTGTAGTCGTCATGGATGTTTGGTGCCGTCAGCCAATCGCGGAGCGGACGACCATCACAGAGCATATCGCAGGTCACATCCTGCTGGCGCGCAAAAGATGATACAGCCCAGCGTATGGCCGTCTCTCCCCAGATGTCATGATGGGGATGATCGGGAAACATGTTGAATGCAAGAGAGATCACTTCCGAGTTCCAGGCGTTTTCTTCCGCTTTGGTGTCGTTCTTGACTTGAGCGGGAGGAATCACTCCAACAAAGCGGTCCGCCTCTTCCGTGATCATCTTTGCTGCGAGCCAACGCATGTCTTCGGACAACTCGTCCCAAAGAAGCCAGCACGCGGTTCCAGTACTGGCAGCCCAGTGTGCCGACTGCCACTGGCCGCGCCAGTTCTTCCCATCAGCGCACCGTTTGCCACAGGCTCCATGTGTGAGAAGAAGAAAACGCAGGATGTCTATGGCACGATCGCGGCAAAACTCTGGGGTGAAATCGGCAGGGAACTGCTCTCTGGGCAGGCATCGGTAGATCGTCGCCAAACCAGCCGCGGTGTGGGCGTTCGGTCTGATGTCATGTTCTCCCGAGCCTCCCTTGGTCAGCAGAAGAGCATGCTCATCTTGTTCCCAGGGTCTGAGCAGTGAGACCAGATATCGCGATTGTTGAACAAGTATCGGCTCCAGGCGAGTGGCCATCTCGCCATGATATGCAAGACTCGGTTGAGAGGTCTGTGTTCGGAACAGAGTGACAAGATCCCTTCGCATAGAAGCCAGCGAAGAGTCTTTGATTTGTGAGAACGCAAGGGAACTGCATGTTGCCAAAACGCCTATCGTCAAGAGATTCATACAGACTCTGAATTTGGATGAACAACCCATTCGGAAGACACCTTCCCGTTTCTTTCAGATCAACTCAAACAGCAAGCAAGAATATCCAAGACTCACCTTGTACGCAACGAGCAATCCGTTTTTTTACTGCAGATTCTTCTTGACAACCCCAAATCCTCTGTCGTAAAGGTAGAGATACTTGGCTATCTGACTTTTCTGGGAAACTTGTTTGTTTGACGGAACGCAAAGGAGAGACGCAGGGTGGAGACGACGTGGAATTCCGTAAATCTTCTGACCTTCCGATTTATTCTTCTCGTTTCTGAGC
>JAKQFZ010000417.1 GCA_029558215.1 Candidatus Omnitrophota bacterium | reverse complement strand
TCGGGATCGTTGATGTTGCAGTCCATCTCCACAACAGGAATGCCCTGCTTCACGTTTGTCTTGATGGCGTCGAACATTGCCTGATCGGCTTCGCGGTCACAGAAAGGTTGTCCCTCTCCATCCAGGATCGAGACGCCTTTGAGAGGAATCAAGAAGGCAACAGGCCCCACTGCAGCGTTTGCCTTTTCTGCAAAAATCGTTCCCATCTTCGCATTTTCTTCCTTATTCGTTCTCATCAGCGTGACGGATGGATTCCATTCGTAGAAGACACGCTTGGCCTTTCGATAGGCTTCCGGAACCGTGCTCATCGGGCCAAAATTCGCCATATCCACACACCCAGGAACGATCAGATGAGGAACGCCCATCTGTCCAGGTGCGTCAAGACGCTGAGTGCCCGCATCAAAAACTCCGCCACACAGTGTATCCGCCCATTCGGTAGTGGTGATGTCCAGAACCGCATCAACAAGGCCTTCCCAGACAAGGCTTTCCATGGTCTTTCCACCCGTTCCAGTCGCATGGAAAACCAGAACCTCATATCCCTTTTCAGCAAGTTTTCCCATACACGCATTGACACAGGTGGTCGTGTTACCAAACATGGACGCCGTGATCACCGGTTTGTCCCCTTCCGTCTTGGCAATCTGCGCTTCCACCATGCCACACACCGCACCCGCAGCCCGCGCAAAGATGATTCGAGAAATGCGGTTGATGCCGGCAACATCCACAATGGAAGGGATCATCGTGATGTCTGTCGTTCCGACATACATGGACACATCGCCCGAGGCAGTTGTGGACACACAGACTTTCGGCAGCCCCAATGGCAATGCTCTCATGGCGGCAGTGACAACCGTGGTTCCCCCCGTTCCACCCATGCCGAGGACCCCGTCAATTCGGCCTTGGTCATGGAGTGATCTGAGAACGACAGGCGCACCGGAACACATGACCTTCATTGCTTCGCCGCGATCCTTGTTCTCACGTATTTTGAGAAGCTCCCCACCACCGGCTTTGGCAATCTCGTCCGCTTCGATGTCAACGGTGAAGAGATCGGTCGTTCCCATCACTCCGGTGTTGACGGTGATCACTCGATGACCTCTCGCAAGGATCTGTTCGCGCACAAAAGCGTACTCAGCGCCTTTGGTGTCAAATGCTCCAATGAGGCATATTTGTTTCATCTCGACTCCTTCCTTACTTGCATGAATTGCCGCCTGGAAAAGCACCAAACTGATTCTCCCGCCAGACTTTCAAGAGACCTGTTTCCTCTGATGAGCAAGCATCTGTGAAAGTAGGCATTGCCCACACGCCCGCAGGTGCTGGCCTGCAGAGAGAAAGCAAGATGGAAGCCTTCACCGCCACAACAGCCAAACCTTACTCAAGAACGTTCCACAATCCACAGTTGACGCCGCTGCCAGGCAAGTTTGGATCAAAGCACATCATCGGAATGATGTCTACAAGGCTTTCGACAGCCGCAAGTGAAGTCCTCTCCACTTCAGAGCCTCCACCCGCCGAAAGCGTCATTCGCTGATAGACGGAATCTGGATTGGTGAAAATGTTGCCTGATGGATCTTTCCAGCAGTTACCTTCGGCAGGGATGAAAATCTCGCTGCTCTGAACAAGGCAAAAGAGTCCATCAACACCCTGTTGAAATGTGTTGCGTCCAGGGTCTTCATCATTCTCAACGCGGCCGAGATTCAGCGTCCCATCGGTGACAAGACAATAGTAGCACTGGCCGATTCGTGAACGTCGAATCTTGAGACCCGAAACACCACTGATCCATAGACCCGTTCTCACATTCTGAATCACGCACCGTTCAGCGAGATTGTTCTGGTGATCCTGTTGCGACACCAGTCCAGTGGTCATAGATGCTCCCGGGTGGGACGTGATGTGAACATTCCGGGTGCAGATGCTGTTCCCGCCGAAAGCAATGCCGTAAGCGCTGTTTTCCTTGATCAGAATACCGAAATCCAAGACGGTGTTGCTCCCTCGACACAGCAGAGAGTTTTCCAAGACGGACGAAACCTTGTCATCCCACTGCTTGCCTGCTTCCAGAACGCCTTTGAGATTCCAGAACTCCCTCAGTTCCGCATATTTGAAACCGGACACGGAATCGTGAAGTGCTTCCGGATCATCATATCGCCCGACGCTCAGATAGATTGAGAACGGTCTGGTGGTACTTGGTATATTGCCATTGAGTTCCTCAGTCTGGATGACATGGACGATGCTCTCCCCGGGCGCGATCCAGAACTCCGTTGGAGGAGTGGTTGGAGTGAACGTCGGAGTATCGGTTGCAGTAGCGGTGAATGTCGGAGTGTTTGTGCTGGTGGGGGTCTTCGTCGCGGTCGGCGTATCGGTTGCCGTCGGAGTCTCAGTGGGCGTCGCAGTGGCTGGCAAAGACTCCAGCCGAATATCGTCAACCTGAAAACACGCTTCTGGAAGCTGACCCTCTTCGTGCATCACCCATCGAATGTAGTAGTCTCCGATGAGATTGATGTTCCAAGTCCGCTCATACCAGGTGCGAACGGTCACCAGATCGGTGTTCCCATCCGTCGCGTTGCCCCAGCCATCGGCTTGCCAGCCGGTGTCCGACCAGCTCGTCCCGTTGACGGAAACCTCCATTTTCATCTTGCCCGTGAATCGGTGCGATTTGGAGACATAGAAGCGAATCGAAGCGGGATTGCTGACCCGATCCGTCTTCAGATAGGTAGTTCCTCGGGTTCCTGTCTCATCGTAGTCAATGACTGCGTAGCGAACTCCCGCATGTGGGGCTGGAAATGTCGCATCACCTGCCCCCTCACGAATCCAGGCTGTGCCAGTTCCTCCTGACGCCAGAGTGCCCCCAGTCCAGGTCTGTCCGTTGTTCAGCGTGTCAGACCATGCCCCCGACGAGGGAATATGGCTCTCCCACCCTTCTGCGGCTTCGAAGCTTGTGTCAATAGTGACCTCCTGCGCAAGACCCTTGGCGATCCAGCAGAACGAGAAAAACAAGAAGCCCATGCCGATGGAAAGAACCCTGAATAATGTTGTCCGTGCCATCAGAAAACGTCTCCACACAAACAGAATGACTGGGAAGAACCCATTCGTTACCACGACAGACACATTACCAAGATGTGAGGATGCAATCAAGCGCGTTGCTGTTGGTGTGTTGCTGTCGGTGCGTCTTGAGCCACAGCTGAACTGCCTTGCGGGTGTCTGGTGCAAGCATTCTCAGTACCCCCTTACCAAGCCACTTGCGCTGGATCAGGGCAGGCCCGAAGGCCTGCCCTGTGCGTTGTTATCTGTTGGTCTGCCAGAGCACCGACATGCGGAAGATGTCTTCCGAGTCAATGAACCGGTCTTCATTGAGATCCACCCACTTGCGGAAACCGGGCATCCCCATAACCGTATTCCAGGAACCCACGATCTCCTGCATCTCAAGTTGAGTGATGTGACCGTCGTTGTCGGCATCGCCTGCGACCAGGAACGGCAGGTTCGGCGCATCATACTGATATCCCTCAAACAGAACGCTTCCTGAACCCGTGTTCTCATCCTCGTCGTAGATTCTCT
>JAKQFZ010000412.1 GCA_029558215.1 Candidatus Omnitrophota bacterium | reverse complement strand
AGTGGGCATAGCCCACACGCTTGCAGGCGCGAGCCTGCTCGAGAAGAAAGGTATCGTGCATTGACAACTCCGGTGGACAGGATTCGTAACTTGGCGATTATCGCTCACATTGATCATGGAAAAACAACGCTTATTGACTCGGTCTTCCGTGCAACGCATGTTTTTCGCGATAACCAACAGGTTGAAGAGAGGCTGATGGACAACCATGAACTGGAAAGAGAGCGTGGAATCACCATTCGGTCAAAGCACTGCACCTTTACATGGCGTGATTACCTGATGAACATCATAGACACTCCCGGACATGCTGATTTCTCGGGGGAAGTTGAACGCGTTCTCTCCATGGTGGATTCGGTGCTTCTGCTTGTTGATGCCAACGAAGGCGCCATGCCTCAGACTCGGTACGTCCTCATGCGTGCTCTGCGCCTGGGACTCAAGCCCATCGTGATCATCAACAAGGTGGATCGTCCGAATGCGAGACCGGATGCGGTCTTGGATGAGGTCTTCAATCTGTTTTTGGAACTGGGGGCGGACGACAAACAGGCGGATTTCCCCGTTCTCTATGGTTCAGGTCTGGACGGCTGGCTTGTGCGCGATCTGGGGACAGACGTTCGTTACGGGATGGACGCGCTGTTTGAGACGATCATTGAGAATGTCGAGCCACCGAAGGCCGATCCGGACGCGCCGTTTCTGATGCAGGTCAGTACGCTGGCATGGAGTGACTACATCGGACGAATCGGGTGCGGCAAAGTTCTTCAGGGCAGGTTGCGCCAGGGACAGGCCATCAACCGCATCGTGACGAAGTGGCGCAAGGCGGGGAAAAAGGAAATGGGCTGGGATGTTTGCGGAACCTATACCGAAAAGGCCGAGTACCTCTGGGTCATGCGCGGACTGCAACGTGTCGAAGTGGATGAAATTGGCGCGGGGGATATCGTCTGGGTTGCGGGTCCGGAAGACATCAACATAGGGGATACCTTCTCTGCAGTGGATGCTGATATTGAGCCTCTTCAGCCTTTGGAGATTGAGGAGCCTTCTGTTTCAATGTTGTTCCTGGTCAACAACAGCCCTTTTGCCAGTGAAGAAGGTCGTGTTGCCATGCTGCCTCAGTTGAAGGAGCGACTTGAGCGCGAACTGCGAACCAATGTTGCGCTGCGGGTTCAGGACATTGGCCGTCCGGATGCCGTGAAAGTGCTCGGGCGCGGGGAACTTCACCTGGCGATACTCATTGAGGAAATGCGACGCGAGGGCTTGGAGTTTTGTGTTTCGCGTCCGGAGATCATCCCACACCATGATGAAAAGGGCGAGGTGCAGGAGCCGATGGAACAGCTGATCATTGATGTGCCCGAAGAGTATCAGGGCGCTGTGATCGAAAAGATTGCCCGCCGCAAAGGTGAAATGGTCAATATGCACAACAGAGGAACCGGTGTGCTTCGCATGGAATTCGAGATTCCAACCCGAGGTTTGATCGGTTACCGCAGTGAGTTTCTGACGGACACCCGTGGTCTGGGAATCATGGCATCGCGATTCATCGGGTACGGTGCGTGGCGGGGTGAAGTGGCGTCTCGAAATCGGGGCTCGTTGATCAGCATGGAGATGGGCGTTGCCACTTCCTACACAATAGAGAATCTGCAGCAGCGGGCGACCATGTTCATCGAGCCGAATGAGCGCATTTATGAAGGACAGATCGTGGGGGAGAACTCCAGACCTGACGACATGCCGTGCAAGCCGACCAAGAAGAAACCCCAGACCAACCATCGTGCGTCAAACAAGGACAATGCGGTGACTCTGAACGTCCCGAAGAAAATGTCGCTGGATCAGGCGCTCGAATGGATCGGTGTTGATGAACTCGTCGAGGTAACTCCCAAATCCATTCGACTCCGAAAGGCTCTCCTGGGTGAAGAGGAGCGCAAACAGGCACTGAGACGCCGCATGGCCGCAGCCGGTTAGTGTTTTGCGTCGCTGGATCCCCCCACCCGAGGCGACGAGACTACAGGGTTCTGTGCTCAACGGTCTCTTCGTTCCTTTCGGATCCGATAGAGACGTTCGGTAAAGCCACCTTCCTGCTCGAAGTCTTTTCCCAAAGCCAGAATCTGTCGATCAAGACAAAAGCAAGCAACCCCAATTAACAGCAACGCCCCATTGGCAACGCGCTCCGCGATGGAAGAACTGGACAGATTGGACACGCTGGACGGAGTAGACCCACTGGACGCACTCGACTTACTGGATTCACTGGACGGGTTTCTCTCTGTCTGTCCAGTCCGTCCAGTAGATCCAGTGTGTCTAGTTTCTTCCGGTCTCCCTCTCCGATGCACTGCCGGATCATTCACCCACGCCTTGAACTCGTCCAGTGATTCCGGCCGCCGGCGTCGCAGTTCCTCAAGAGCGGGGTGTTCCCGCTCCCACAACGGCAAATCGTGCTGCCTGAGATAGTCTTCGTAGTCGAGCGCCAATTCTTCCAGGCTTGCACGCGCCACGCCGGTCAACTTCAGCTCGGTCTTCTTGCTTGTTGCGCTTGCCTGGCTTCCCTCGGCGATGTTCTGAACCCCACTGCGCGCCGCTTGCACCATCTGGTCGCGGGTGCGCGAATACTTGTCTACATATCGGTCACAAAACGCCACCGTCACATCATAAGCCAACTGCGCCATCCGAAAGCCCTTCAGCTTCCGGTAACCCCCATGCTTGCCGATTAACTTCTCCCCACTCATCCTTCCGCCTTCATCCTTCATCCTTCTC
>JAKQFZ010000384.1 GCA_029558215.1 Candidatus Omnitrophota bacterium | reverse complement strand
AGGCCTGCGGCTGCATTTGGGCAAGGTTTTCCAACGATTCTTGGACGCTAACGATAACCGCGCACTAAACGTAATCATGAAACTCAATGGTGAAGAAATCATGCCGTGGGACCCCTTTTGCAGGAAGGAATCGGAGGTCGTGAGCGAGGACACTCCGGAGGTGGAACTGTTCAATGGAGATACCGCAACGTTTGCCATGAAAGCGTATGTTCTTCCTCGTAAGGAAGAGTTCTCCACGGAAGACGCCGCGAAGGCAGCTCTGATCAGTAATGCGAATCAAGGAATCTATATATACAGGGAAAACCGTCTTATTCACGGTCCTGATTGGTTGCAGATGTTTTCCAAAGAACCTCACCTCAGCTTGCTTCGTATTGAGTTTTCTTTCGACCATCGCTTGGATGAGGCGTTCCAAATCGACATAAAGAAGTCCCAGATTCTTTTGAATGAGGGGCTTTATGATCACATCTTGGATTTCCTCACTCCTCCACGTCGCGCTGCAGAAGAGGTGTACAGAAAGGGTCGTAAGACGAAGACGGTTGAGGTCTCCAAGACCGCCCATGACAGTTCCAACCGAAACATCAGTTCCAAAGAGGGGGAAATATCAAAGCCGGCCGTTCAGTCAATTGACCCCGCCACCAGTGAGGCTGAGTTGCTGAATACTCAAGGCCACGTTCGGTTGAAGCTCAAAATCACGAGCGCTGCAAAGCCGCTCGAGGTGCATGTGCAACCGGTGGATGGTATTGACGATGGTCTTCTGTGGGAGCCGTGCATTATTGACGGGCATTGGGGCGTCCGTATCAACACAGGGCACCCCTATTATGGAAAAGTCTATCTTCCCAACTTGTCCGAAGGCGTAACAATTCAGGGCATCGATGCATTGCTTTGGGGGATTTCTGTGGCGGAGTTGAACTGCGTCAGCGATGCGACAAAATCATCTTTTGAAGAGATGAGGTTTGAGGTTTCACGCAACCTCAGGAAACTCGTCCAAGATCTACCCGAAGCGGCGGAGAACGAATGAACGAAACACTGGCGGACTTGGCAGTCGAGATTGTGCGCCAACGAATTGGTGTTGCGACCAATGCGCGCTTGAATGAGAGTGAGCCAACCTCACTGGATCTCTTTCCGGTTGATGTACACCCCAACGAGTCTTTTGCACTCCGATTCACACCCGGTTGGCGTAGTGCCGAAGTTGAGTTCGTTCCAGGGAGATTTGCCTCACCGCTGATTGCCCAGATGGGAATGGCGGGTCCCGATTCCCAGAGCCTGCTAGCCGCCTTCGCACATGCTTTGAACAGGAAGAGGAATCGTCTAACGTTCAGGGTCAACGGTGTCGACGTTTCGGTTTTCGACACCAACGAATGGCCCACTGCTTGGACCAAGATAGAACTCTCGGCTCGTAGCGCTCCTCAGGTCATCAATGCAGATGACATCGCCCAGATGCGCGGGTTGATTGTAGAGCTTCTCGTTCCTGTATTTGGAATGGTTGTGGCATTGATTGGTGTCGAGGAAACCGACACGAATTTGGAGGGGGAAGCCGAAGGTACTCCCATTCAGAGTATTGTGACCCGTTACGAACGAAAGAAAGTGAATCGTGAGGCCTGTATACAGCTCAACGGATTGCGGTGCGCAGCTTGTGGTTTTGACTTTGGAGCCTTCTACGGTCAGCTTGGTGCCGGGTATGTTGAAGTTCACCATATTACCCCGATCTCAGAACTCGGACCATCCTACAGAATCAACATCTCCACTGATTTGGTGCCACTCTGTGCCAACTGCCATGCGATGGTTCACAGGAAGAATCCTCCTGTCTCAATATCGAAGCTTATCGAACTAATCAGCGCCGACGACAAACATAGGGAAGGTCTCGTGAGTGTCATTAGGATAGAGCCGGGCTGGTTTCGACTTGAAGATAAGGGGCGATCCATCGTGCCTTCCGCAGAGGAGGTTTTTTCGGTTGTCTTCGAGGGTGCCAATTCGGTACGTGGCGTGGGGATTTCGCGCGACGATTTTCTTTCGACAGGATTGAAGTTTTGTGAATATGCTGCTGATCCAACGATTATTCTCCGAGCTGTCTCGCCGGATAACCCATCAGCAATCGAGTGCAGGTTCGCTGCAAAGGGTATCGGATTCGAGGTTGATGTGACACGGCATGATGGGGGTCTCGTCGATTATGCGCTGGACAACACAACGTGGATATCACTGCCTCGTGGGTCTGTCGAAGCTGCTGAAGCATTCTTGGAGTTTGTAGGTCTCCGGGATTTTGGACCGGTATCGCTTGGACATTACTTGCGCATTCTCCAGTTGCATGATCCTGCCCTTACCGTTGAGGATAGGACTTGTCAGACTGTCAGTGCTTCCCACGTTGCCAGCATATTGAGTGGAGACCT
>JAKQFZ010000328.1 GCA_029558215.1 Candidatus Omnitrophota bacterium | reverse complement strand
CTTCGGAGAAACTCACCAGACAGACCGGCAACCATCCCCATCAACGTGTTCACGTTATGTCTTTGAAGATCGGCAACAAGGTTCTTCCCCGACTCCTCCGGGCTCGCGCCCATGTTCTTGTAGCCCCACATACCATAGGTCATACCTTCACTCCAAACTCGTCGCCCAGCGGTTGCGGCAGGACCATACTCAAAAAACGCCTGGAAACAATGGTAGGATCCTTTCTCAAGCGGCTCTGGAAGCTCCACCACTACGGGAACAGTGTCCACATGTGAGTCTCCCTCCATGGTGCACCGCGCGGTAACGTCTACCCCATCCATGGAGATACTCTTGGGTTCGATCCAGATGCTCTGAGTCTGACGGAGATAGAGGGTGACAGTTCTAAGATCGGGGCTGAATGAAATGTCCTCAATACGAGGGCATTTCTCTTGAGTGTTCAGGACTCGCTCCATGGTTCCACCATCGTAGTCAACTGCTAGAGTAAGTCGCCCAACGGTTGGTTCGCGGCGCATACGGACAATAACCTCCGCTGTCTCTTTCGGGCCGAGCGACAAGGGATCCATCTTCCACCATACTGGCTCACCCGCATCCAAAAGCCGCTTAGTATCCCGTTGAGGCAGTTTGGAGAATTTGAGGGAGGAAGGATATTTCTCCTCTTTGGTTCCCTCAGGTGGAACAACTGCCTTTGAAAGACTGATTCCATCAATGGACACATCAGTCAGGTTGATTTCCTTCTCCGACATGTTCTTCAGATAGACATGAATTGTTCCTCCAAGTGGCATATCCGGACTGGCATATTGGATACTGCTCCCCGTATCATCTTTCCACCCCCAGCCCTCATACCAGAGAGGCATGTATTCGGGAAAGGACTCATCCGCTCTGAAACTCAGACCGATGATCTCTGGCCTCTGTGCCTGGGCAAGCACCGGCACAACAAGCATCCAAAGCAGAGCCACTGGAAACCAAAGCAGGTTCTTCATAGTGCCAAACCTCACAACAACTATAGTCTCGCAAAGCGGCAATCGAGTTGAGCGAACGATACGTCAGCTCAGTTCTTGAACTGAATCGCAAAAAGATCTGCATCCTTCATGACAAATCGGAGGCGAACCGTCTGCCCTGATAGAGAACTCAGGTCAGCCACGCCCTCCCAAGAGACGATACGCTCCAACTCGTCACCATAGATCTCCTTCGAGGAAGCAAGATCAAACCCGGAGATGGGATTGCCCACACTATCCTGAATCTCCACTCGAACAAATCCTTTGGCTGAAGTGGAGTAGTTGATAAAAAGATTCTGACCTTGGAAAACCAAGGGCTTGGTGATCATCTCCCCACCTCCATAGTTGGCGCTGACAGAAGCGAATCCGTCCAAGCGCACCGTACCACGTCTCAGCTTCGGAGGTGACGGGCTTGTTCCACTGTAATGATACTGCTCCAACCAATACACCGATATCTCATCTGAACCGGTTTGATGAACCCCAAATGCAGGCGTCTGATTTCCATGACCTGAACCCCAGTTCACAGGATTCGGTCCAGGTCGTATAAAGGCCTCCATAAAGGTACGGCTGAAGTTCAGACCGTCGTGGCTACTGATCAGCACTGCATCAGAAAGAGCATCAACCGTTCTGCGGTCAACACCGACGGTCTTTCGGTCTGGAACAAAACGCATGGGCAAACCCACAAAAATGTGAGGCGCACGCGGATAGGTTGTCATCCCATTTGTGTAGAACTGCTCCAAGGGTGCTTCACCGTAGTCGAGCGGGATCGGCGTTGACCAGTTCAGGAAGTCAGGTGACTCTGAGAAAGAGATTGCGCGCTTACCATCTACTGCGGTCCTGGAATAACAGACGTACCGATCATTGTGCGCATCATAGAAAGCAACGTTATGCGAGTCGAACCCCCCAAGCGTGATGAGAGGCTCAGGCCGAATCTTTGACCAATGCACGCCGTCGGCTGAGATAAACCCAGAAAGCACTCGCTCGCTGGCATCTCCATCTCCGTTCACGTCATAGCGGTCCAGAGTGACCGCCTTATACCTCATGGAGGGGGGAGCGGCTGGATTGGTGTCCTTGAACGGTGAGAAGTTGTGGGATTCATCGTAGGCCTTTTTCTCGCCCGTCCAGATAATGTTGTTGTTGGTTGACCCAGCAAACGAAAACAACCCCAGATTTGGTCGTGTCCAGGTGATTCCGTCATTGCTCACTGCCATCGCCGTATACTCACGGTCCAAGTCTCCACCAGCACGGTAGTACAGGCGATACAGCCCATCGTCCTTCATGACCGTGACATACGCACTTTGGTATCCTTCCCATGCAGCGTCAAAGGTGAAGAGAATCTCCTTGCGAACCGGAGGATGCATTTTCAGATATGTGTTGCTGACTGAACTGATGAGCCAGTCATCGAGAAAAAGTTCGAGTCGTGATCCAATTTCCCGCACGGGTTCATCTTGAGTCAAAGTCTGGCCCATACTTCCCGCGGAACCGAACAGACTCAAGATCATAAACAAACCAGTCAGAATTTGGAGTGACTTCATCTAGCAACCTACCTCTCCAGAATCCAAACACCAGGAGAACCCAAAGCAGCAGCTACTTCTCCTTGATGACGACACAGCCGGCACCAAGAATCTGTTTCGCGACACCCTTAACCTTAATCTCAAAGACTGTTGAAATGGGGTCAGGCGCTTTTTCCGGCAGTCCACTGATCACGAGACGATCCTTGGTTTGGGCAAACTTGACCCTCGCCCCACCCATCAATCGCACATCCTCAACCTTGTTCATCAAACCGCCGATGGCAAGTTGCCGGCCTGGCCATTGATTGCAGTGATAATAGGCGATGTCGCCCTTTCGAGTAAATGCTCCGGTACACATCCACTCCGAGTGCATCGGATCGATTGCCTGATAGATGGAATCACCGTGCTTCTGAAGCCAGGGACCAACCTGTTTGAGGACTTTGGAGCAGACTGATGGAACATTTCCCTCTGGAGTAGGCCCGATATTCAGGAGCAAGTTGCCACCACCCGCCGCGACCTGCCGAAGCATGGATATCACATCCCAGGCATCCTTGTACCTGCTATCAATTGGAGTGTAACCCCAACTCTGGTTGAAAGTCATGCAGGCTTCCCACATTCGCCCAGATTTCTCCGGCGTAATATGCTGTTCTGGAGTACCAAAATCCTCTGGAACCTTCGAGCGGTTGTTAATGATGATATCAGGCTGTAACTGGCGAACCATCGCGTTCATTTTAGCGGATTCCCAGCCCTCCGCACTGAGCGGCCAGCCCACGTCATACCAGAGAATGTCAACCTTGCCATAGTTGGTGCAGAGTTCCCTGACATGGCCGTGAATATAGTCCACAAAACGACGCCTGGCTCTTTCGTCCTTGATGCATCTGGCGCCGTCGGGATGATGCCAGTCCATCAGTGAATAGTAGAACCCAACGCGAAGCCCTTCAGCTCGAGCCGCTTCAACATACTCTGAGACAAGATCCCGGCCTGGGCCGCGCTGCGCTGCATTGTAGTCGGTCAGTTTCGAGTCGAAAAGACAGAAACCTTCATGGTGCTTCGTTGTCATAACCATGTAGCGCATTCCGGCTTCTTTCGCCAGTCTTGCCCAAACGCGAGGAGCGTTTCTTTTCGGCTTCCACGTGGAAGCCAATTTTTCATACTCAGGAATTGGGATTCGCTCTCGGTTCATCACCCACTCATGACGTCCCAACTGGGAATAGAGTCCCCAATGAATGAACATCCCAAACCGGGCTGCACGAAACCATTTCAGTCTTCGTTCTCTATCCTTTTCCTCTGGAGTCAGATTTACTTTGGACATCCCTGCATCTCCCTTCTAGCTCACCAGGCGTCAGTTCGGTTTGCGCTCTCCACTGCCGATTCGCAGCAGAATTGATACCTATGTTGGTATAAGTTATTTGTTCCGATGTCAAGTGTCATGTTGTCCAAGGTGTTTATCCTTCAGAATTTCTTGTCTCTCCCTTCATTTTCATCTAGAATGCCTTTGGTTGATGAGAAGCCCATCAGAAACGAATGGAGGAAGGCAGCGATGAGACTGGCATTGACTGTGACCTTAGTACTTGCGTTGGCTCCCATCGTTCAGGCAGGTACGTGGATTGATAATTTTGAGGACGGTGCGTTGTGGACTGAATGGCAGGTTTTCGAAGGAGCCGAGAAGGTGGATGCACCCTCAATTGAGGAAGCAGACGGCAGAGCGACCCTCTCAGTCCAACCCGGCCAAACCCTGACTCTATCGGCAGGTCAATTCGAAGGCGATTTCTTCTTCACTCTTCGGTCCGGCCTGCCGTCAATTACCGCCAAAGGAAAGATCGGTTTGTTTCTCGGGAAAGCACCCCTGACGCCTGGCACGCCAGCTGTTCATGCATCGCTGGTACACTCACCCGATTCTCCGGAATTTCGTGCAGGGGTTGTTGGTGAGACTGAGAGCAACAAGCCCTATATGGCCATCAGCTCTTTCGCAGTTGTGCTGTCTAGAGCGGGCGAACAGGTTACTGTCTTCATTGGAGAAGATGATACGGAACCACTTGATCAACTTGGCCAAGCTTTTGCGTTGCCTGCCGGCCCAGTAGATGCGTTCATCGCCCTTTCCGCGGACGCGGATGCTGAGCCGTGGAAAATCCAGATTGACGAAGTGAAGATCACGGGAGACAGTGTTCCCGACAAGGCACCTGCAACTGTAGCCGCTGCAACCGAAGCGACAGGCGAAGGAAAACCATTCGATCCGAATGAGGCCTCGCGACATGCCAATTCCGGCTTCAAGATGCTGCAACGGGGACAATTTGAAGAAGCACTGAATGAGTATGCCATTGCAGCTCAGCTGAGCAAGCGGTATGTTGAGATCCACAACACCCTGCGAGATCATATCGTTCCCGCGCTCCGCTCTCCAGGTGGACGCGAAGCGATTCGAGACGTGCCGATTGGACCTAAGGGAACTACCATCGGCGAATGGCTTCAGTGGTGAGCGATAGTCTTCTCTTTCTTGGGACTGGGACGTCTAGCGGTGTTCCGGTTATTGGATGTTTTTGTGATGTCTGTTGTTCTTCAAATCCAAAGAACAATCGGTTGAGAACTTCTGCATTGCTCAAAATCGGGTCGAAGAGAATTCTGCTTGATCCCTGTGTTGATTTTCGTCAACAGGCACTTCGGTTCTCAGTTGATCATGTTGATGCTGTCTTAGTGACTCACCCCCACGCAGACCATATCTTTGGACTGGATGAGTTGCGAATCTACTCACAGCGCACAAACGCACCGATTTCCGTCTACGGTTCGAGAGCAACTATTGAGGAGATCAAAGTCACTTTCCGTTACGTTTTCAGGCCGCCACAGATGGGTGGTGGAGTTCCCCAGCTAGACCTGCACATTGTTCAGGGTTCCTTTCTTGTCTGCGGACTCCCCTTTCAGACGATCCCGATCAAGCATGGTGTCCTTGACATCGAGGGATATCGCATTGGCGATGTTGCTTATCTGACAGACTGCAGTGAGATCCCCCAAACGTCGTGGCCTCTGCTTGAGGGAGTGCAGACTTTGGTCTTGGGTGCGTTACGGTTCCGTCCACATCCCACGCATTTCAGTCTCGACCAGGCACTGGCAGTGGTGGCTCGTCTCAAGCCGAAGAACACGTTCTTTGTCCATATTTGCCACGACATGGATCACGATTCGGTATGTGAGCAACTTCCACCCGGTGTGTCTCTTGCATATGATGGCTTGGAGATACCTCTCGAGTAGACTGATCCCAAAGATCCTGCAGGGCGATAGAAAGACTTTGACTTGGAGGCTGTACGCAATTGATTTGGGAAACATACTTCACCTTTGGACTTATCTTGCTTATCTTCTCTGGTCTGATCATGAACATTGCGAGCGATGTCTTGCTCTTGGGAGCCGTTGCTGCGATGGGGTTGGCAGGGATCATTTCCACAGAGGAGATGTTCTCTGGATTCTCCAATACGGCTCCCCTGACCGTGGCGGCGCTGTATATCG
>JAKQFZ010000318.1 GCA_029558215.1 Candidatus Omnitrophota bacterium | reverse complement strand
TCACCGACCTCTTTCAAAAAGTCCAGATGGCCGAAAGCATGCCCCGTTTCCGCCTCCGAAGTATCTCGGAAAAGCCCGCCGACGTCAGGGTACCCTTCAATATCTGCTCGCCGAGCAAAGTACAGATACCGGCGGTTGGCTTGAGACTCCCCCGCAAACGCATGCTTCAGATTGTCGTGGCTCTTGGTCCCTTTTAGGCTCTTTCCCATATCCCCCCTCCTTGTTCGAAGGCCCACCCATTGCTGACTTCAACAATAATTTTCGCCATCTGTAAACCGGGCCTTAAGATAGCGCAGCCTTCGTAAGAGGTTCAAGAGTCTTCTCGGCTACGTGCGATCCCCAGGGAAAACCACGTCTCCATTCCCCACCGATGGGGTTAATGCTCGCCTGGAATTCCGTATGCTAGACTCCTGGAACTCCTGAGACCTTTACCCATGGAGACCATGATGATCGCACCGCATTCCTTCTCTTGCCGAATCACTTGCGTCATCGCACTGTTTCTGTTAACCGTGTCGGGTTGCGCACAAGACTCCTATGAGCGACGAGCCGACATCATTAAGACTCACGTCGGAGACTTTTACGATCACCTCAAGGCCAATCGAGTGAGCGCCGCAGTTCACGAGAACGAACAGATTGAAGTCATGGCTGATCAGATGGCTGAAACCGTTTTGAAACGAGCCCAGAGACAGGGGACCACGCAAGTTGAGCGTGAATTCGCCCTGATGAAAACCGCTCGGGAAACGGCCATGCAAAATTGGATCGCTCTCGGACAATATTTCTCGATCCGGCAACAACCGGAGAAGGCCCGTGCGTCCTATCAACGTGTGATTGATACCTATACAGACCAGACAGAGCGTGTGTATCGAGAACAGGCCATGCGGGCGTTGAACGACTTGGAGATCGTGTCAGAACACGCTCCAGGGCCAACTCCTTGATTGTTGAGACCGCGCCACCAGCAAGAACATTTTCTATTCACATAATAGCTTATGCGTTTCCCGACCCCGACCATCTTTCTGCTACTCTCTCTCTGGGTAGGGGCAGCAAGCTGTGTCCACAAAATTCATGTCACACCGCTTCCGGACAGGCCT
>JAKQFZ010000317.1 GCA_029558215.1 Candidatus Omnitrophota bacterium | reverse complement strand
AAGATGACACGGCTGAACTGGTCTTTTTCCGAAAGAGAATGGATCAGATGAGACAGGATGAGGAACTCAGAATCGAGGCAGATATGAAGGAATTCGCGGGCTCCTCAACCGTCATTTCTTTGTGCTTTGCCGTAGAAGGTGCTTCATCGGAAGTTGATCTATCCAGTGTATCCTTTGAATGGGACAATATTGAAATTGAGGGCAGAAAAGAACGCCTCACTATGGAGACAAGCGAGTCTATCCGGGCAAAACACAATGTCATCTTCGTTCTCATGGATGCATTAAGAGCTGACCATATTGGAGCCTATGGCAGCAAGGAAGTGAAGACGCCCAACATCGATCGGCTTTCTCTGGGGGGTGTGCTCTTTCGTGATGCCGCTACCAATGCCAGTTATACGAAGGCGTCAGTCGCCTCGCTTCTGACCTCAACATTCCCTTGGGTGCATGGCGTTCTGACGCAGCTTGATATCCTGAGTGACAGTCTTCTTACGTTGCCTGAGCTGCTGAAAGAGTCGGGATACCGGACGGCCACAATCATACAGAACAGCCAAGCCTCACCGGTTTTCGGCTACGGTCAGGGCTTTGACACAGTCGTGGAATGGTATGCTCCGGATTTCGATGCACTTCACAAATCCTCTTCCGACGGAAATCCGGGTTTCTGGACAGACCTGTGCAAACCAACCTTGGAAGGCATGAAGGATCAACCCTTTTTCGCCTACATTCATCTCATTGATCCCCATACTCCGTATACACCCCCCAAGGAATTCGCTCAGATGTATGCTCCGAACTATCAAGGTAGGATAGGCATGGGCAAAGACATCATGGACATGGTGCAGAGTGGTTTGATGAGGTTTTCTCCGGAGGATCTTGCCTACTTTTCTTCCATGTACAAGGCCGAAGTGACTTCCGTTGACCGGTTTGTCGGTTGGCTGTCTGACTGGCTGCAGGAGAACAATCTGACGCACAACACGCTCGTGGTCTTTCTTTCTGATCATGGAGAAGCTTTCATGGAGCACGGCGACATTGAACACGGTCGTTCCTTGTACCAGGAACTAGTTCATGTTCCACTGGTCTTTTCTCTCCCAGGCGTTCTCCCAGAGGGAACTGACTCAGGCTATCCCGCACAACTTTTGGACGTAGCACCCACAGTCCTGGACTTTGTCGGCATATCAGCGCCCGAGCAGATGCAGGGCAAGAGTCTTCTGCCGATGATTCTGGGCTCTCACGAATCGGACAAGGGTCGAGCACGCCTTGGGGCAGTCCGAAATCTGATCCATTTCGTCCGCAAGGGGGATATGAAACTTGTTCGGAAACTCAGTACCCCTGAGAGTGCTCAGGTCAAATGGTATGAGTATGAGCTCTTTGACCTCAGCGTTGATCCTGGCGAGAAGATCAACTTGTGGCCTTCGAAACCAATCGAGGGACGCATTCTCCAGCAGTTGCTCACCAAGTCCCTCTCTTCGGAAGCCACCGTGTCTGGAACGAAAATCGAACCTGAGAAATTGGATCCAGCTGTACTCCAGAATCTGAAGGACCTTGGATATCTGCGATAGCAGTTTGATTCATACGCTCCGGAGTGCATCCATGCTGAATGATGTCGGCCCGTATAGGATTGGTTACTCTCATCCTTGTCTGGTCGCTTGACACACAGCAGCAACGATGCGTACATTCAGAAGTATTGAGAACGGAATGAGGAGGCCACAAATGAAACCCAGAACATTAAGATTCTTACTGAACAAGCGAAGCCAGCTTCTCTTTGCTCTTGTTTTGCTGTTGCCTGCTTACTTTTTGGTCGTGCACGCTCTTCAGACATCGGCGCAACAGCAGGATTCCGCACAAACACAGGAGGCAAAGCCGGAAAGATTTCCACCCATTGCTGATGCAAATATCGTTCTGCTCATGTCAGACGCGCTTCGTGCTGATCACCTCGGTTGCTACGGATACTCCCGTAACACCAGCCCAAACATAGACAAGTTGGCGGCTGAAGGGGTTGTGTTAGACCGTTTCTACAGCAACGCATGTTGGACAAGACCTTCCATGGGTACCCTCTTCACGTCTAAATACCCAGGACAGCTGGGCATCAATGCCGACAACTCTTTTCTACCCGAAGGCAACATCACTCTCGCAGAAGCGCTCAAACTCAACAAATACACAAATGTCGGAGTTGTCACGAATGGTCACATTTGGCCGGAATGGGGCTTCGGGCGGGGTTTTGATGAGTATATCAAACTTCAGAAATGGCAATATGCTGACGAGACAAAGACCGAGGACAATGTCTTGATCACCGCGGATGCTGCGAAGATGAATGAATCTTTGCTTCCTATGATAGATAAGTACAAAGACAGCAAGTTCTTTATCTTTGGCTTCTGGGTAGATACACACGCCCCTTACTGTCCGCCCGAGCAATATCAGAAGGACTTCTGCGCTGCCTACAGTGGCAGCTTTGATGGGAGTTTCAAGAGTCTAAACCTGCTCAATGAGATGTACCCAAGGGAGCCATGGAAGTATAAGGATGATCTGTCACACGTGGTTGATCTGTACGATTCCTGTATTCGATACGTTGACGATTCAGTAGGCGCGATCGTCGCTAAGCTGCAGGCGCTCGGACTCTACGACAAGACTCTGATTATCTTCACGTCTGACCATGGTGAGGCTTTCTTCGAACATCGCTATTGGGGGCATGGCTTCTCTGTTCACCAGGAAGAAGCCAGAATTCCCATGATCGTGAAGGGACCTGGAATTCCGAAGGGTCAACGTGTCAAGGGAATATCCAGCCTGATCGACATAATGCCGTCACTTATGGTCTATGGGGGCGTACCGTTCAAACCCGAACACCAACTCCAGGGTAAGCCTTTCTGGGGAATGCTCCTGGGTAGGAGCGAACGGATCAACCGATTTGTTTATCTGGATTTATACCGAATTGCGCAAAGAACCTTTGCACGCCAGAGGGGCGTGGTGGACGAGGAATTCAAGTACATTGAGGATTTGAAGGA
>JAKQFZ010000310.1 GCA_029558215.1 Candidatus Omnitrophota bacterium | reverse complement strand
ATACCATATGCCCGAGACGAACCATTTCATCATTCCTGCGCTTTCGAGTCTTCCTGCTGCCAGCGAGAAGGTTCAGGGGGCTGCTGAAGGTCCTGCCAAAGTGTGGAGGATCTACCTGTTATCGCTGTGTGCACTTGTGTTGCCCATTGCTCTGTGGAGGCTCATTGTGGCCTATCAAAAAGAGAGAAACCGTACAAAGACTGTCTTCAGTGGATGACGCGGATTTCAGAGATTCATCCGTAGTGCGGCATTCATGCCGCGATTTCGTTTGCAGTTACGCCGCTAGGCGTGATCTTCTCCCGTTTGTAGTTACCACGTCAGGGGTGATCCGGATATGCGCTTGCGGGCACACTGCAAACGTTTGGGCGATGCGTTCTTCGTAAGAGTTCAACCTTTAGGTTGCTCCGGAAAAAGACACGCTAAAGCGTGAACTCTTACAAAATACAGTGTCGGATCCTCAGTGTCTCACTACTAGCTTCTCCTTCAGGAGAAGGAGTCCCCCTGGGTGCGCCAAGTGTGCACTTGGCTCTTCTTTTTTCGAACTGCCGAGCTGACGCTCTGCAATCCCAGGGTTGTCTGGCTTCGGCCGTGCTATTCGCAGAAAGCCATCTTCCCAAGATCAATACGGCTGAATCTTCACTCGTGTGTAGGACATTCCCAAGAGTACGAGGACTCCCAGAATGACGTTCCAGAAAGCACCGGCGATCAGTTCGCCCACGATGAGGCCGAGAAAGAAAGGACGTGCTGCACGATACGCTCGAGCACCAGCGTACTTGAGAATGAGTATCTTGATGAGCCATCCCAGGAAGACGCTCGCCCACGCTTCATTCATGTAATAGGTGTTGATCATGACAAAGCCGATGGGGTGAATCGGCCAGGTGGGCATGACCAGTGACGCCCATTGAAGCAGTGCCACCGCGGCAAATCCAAAACCGATATGAAGTATCTGCCGGTATGGCGGCGGAGTGAATCTGCCCTGTGAGAAATCCTGCAGTGCCGTGACGATCTTGCCCACGATGCCGTAGGCATAGACACAGACCGGTCGCTCCTCGCCGTTGATTGAGGCGCTGTAGTGGTAATTTGCGGTCAGACTTGCCCCCCAACCAATGATCAGACCAATCGCCAGAACGCCCACCAGAAGCCAACACAGACGGCTCTGCACCGAAGGAGACTCTCTCTCATGAAGGCCTATCGCATGGGCTGCCATCGTGGTGCAACTGACTCGGGAACCGATGGCAAAGACCATGACGATGAAGTAGGAGAACAGGAGCGACGTGCCCGTCAACCAGCTGTTTGGGAACAACCGAAGGAAACTCATCTGATGTGCCATGTCAATTCGGATGAACGGCATCCCAGTCTCGGCAACCAAGCGGGTGATTGTCAAAGAGATCATGAAGCCCAGGACGATGAACACCAGCGCCCACGCTGGTTGAACACCCACCCAGACGAGCCAGAGAAACATTCCGACGCATCCAGTCAAGAACATCATTCCCGCCTGACGATTCCGGCGGCCTTCTGCGTCGAGAGGCTTTCGTATCATGCATTGGATGATCTCTGCCCAATGGGCGCGCCCCAGCCAGACGACCCACAGCGAAAGGGCAAGCATGGCACCAAATCGGTGATCATTGATGGTCATTGAATAGTAAGGTGGAAACAGGGTGTTACCGGCAACGACATAGAAGCCATAGGCAACTGCAAAGAACCAGATGGAGAAACCGATTCGGCTCGGCATGAAATACGCAATCCCAAGAAAGACAAAATAGAGGCGGTTGGTATGGATATGTGCCGGCAGATAGCGCAGCGGACCGTCGAGAAACAGACGTCTGAGCGTCCAACTGACGGGGAAAGCCGGAACTCCTTCGGGATTCTGCAACTGCCAACCGGCAAACTGGTGAATGATGAAAACCAGCACTGCCGCAAGCCAGAAACTCCTCTCCTTGAACAAGGCGGAGAAGAATGAACCTTCCTTGGGGTCTTCGATCAGGGACTGATGGACGGCGAGCAATGGGAACGAAAGCCGTTCATTGTTGCGCCACTGAGGAAAGAGGATCAACGCCAAACCAATCATCAGGAGAAAACAGCAGATAAAGAAGACGCCCCAGACAAGAACAGGAACAACCCACGCCCCCCACGGGATGGAATCACCCGGAGAGAGTTCATTGACAAAGGCGTCTGCGACTGGGGTCGCCACACCGAACGCCATTGTTTCCGGGAAGAGAACCGAAGGCAATCTCATGGTTGCAAAGAACTCGGCAAAGCGAGCATTTTCGCGCACATGCACCGCAAGCCCCACCAGTGAATAGGGAACAGTTCGCAGGAGTCCCTGTCCGGGCAGTACGGACGCAATGAGAATCATGGACAGGATCAGTGCGAAATCTTTCTCTGAATAGGCGATGGCAGGCATGTACCTTCTGAGCATGGGATTCGCCAAGAGCACAATGATCAGAAGAGCAGTGAAGCCGGCGATGGGCAGATAACTGTCGGAGACAAACGCACCCAGAATGACAAAATTGTTATAGGGAGTGACAATCCAGACTGCCGCAGAGGCAAGCAGACCGATCAGGATGGCGCTTGTTCTGAAGGGACGTTGGCTGTTGTCAGGATGCACAATCGATCCGCCAGTTCTTCAGTATGTTTTCTCAACAGATCCAGAGATCCGAAAGGCCTGGTAGACCTTTCCCAGAACAGCGGCGCATCATTGCGCGTACAAAGTGCGAGGTGTTCCGGTTCTACTAATGCCCCCTATTCCCCCCTTAATAAGGGGGTTGGGGGGATTCTTCAGACTTTCTTGTCTCCCACATTGAGAGGCTGCTCTGTGTGACTCTACTCTCGGAACGCAATACGAGTGGGCTTACTCCCACTCAATAACTACTTTGCCACACTCTTTTGTTTCAAACAAAGCCAAGGCTTCGTCAGCGCGGTCGATCGGAAACCGATGGGTAACCATTCTGTCGAGTTTGAGATCTTTTTCAACCAGAAACTTGATCAGATCGAAGACCATCCAGACAGGGAGCACGAAAGATCCCTGAAGGGTGATCTCCTTGCCGACAATGGGTCCCGCAGGCCATCCAGGCTCCCCGCGACCGGCAACGGTGCATATCTTTCCACCACGCGCGCAGGTGTCCACTGCCCATTGCCGTGCCTGCGGTGCGGACGAGGTCTCGTAGACCAGAGTCGGCGCTTTGCACGCTTCTCGAATTGCTTTGGGCACATTCTCCGTCTGCGCAATGTCTATGACGACGTCTGCTCCGAAGAGTGAAGCCAGCTGCAGTCGAGGCTGCCTTCTTCCCACAGCAACGACTCTGGCTCCAAGGGCTTTCCCCATTGCGACGCCACAGAGTCCGACTGGCCCCAAGCCGAGTACCAGAAGTGTGTCTCGCGTGGAAGGCTGGAGTTTGTTCATCGCAGAAAAACTGGTTCCAGCACCACAGGCAATAAGGGCTCCACCAACAAATGAGAGCGAATCCGGCAACTTCATGGCATTGCGCTCGGGGACGACCATCAAGTCAGCAGCGCTTCCCTGAATGGGGCCGCCCAGACCTCTGGTCTGAGCGCACCACTGCATCTGTCCTCGGCGACACTCCCGACACTTGCCACAACTGAAATAGTGGTAGACCGAAACGCGATCCCCCGGCTGAAGAGAGGTCACTCCTGTTCCGATGTCCACAACAACGCCGCTTGGTTCATGGCATGGTATACGGTTTCCCATCCGATCCAGTTGGTCGGATGACATGTGATAGTAGACCAGATCACTCCCGCAAATGCCGGAGCACCGCATTGCAACAAGAACTTCTCCTTCACCGGCAACCGGATCAGGAACTTCTCCAATATGACTTCTCCCATCGCCATCGAGAATGAGTGCCTTCAACGTGAACTGCCCTCCTGTGCCAAGTGCAAAACGTTCTGAAAAAGACTTCCAGCGATAATAACACAAAACCAGTATGAGTTTCTCAATGCAAGTTCAACCAAACTTGATCAGACACTGGGACAAAGTTCAGTGAACGCACAAAAGAATGCGGAAGAAGATAACTATGGGGGGAAAGCAGAATTTAGAACTCGTCTGTTGGCGTGGGTGTTCTCGTTACCGTTCGGGTTGGAGTGAACGTTCGATCGGGTGTTCGTGTGGCTGAACGTGTTGGTGTCGGTGTTTTTGTAGGAGCCAGAGTCGGTCGGACGCTGCTTCGGTTCACGGTAAATGAGGCATCATAGTTTCGACCATCTTTCGAGCCCCACATGAACCCTTCAAACTTGGGCACATAGCCTGACGTGACTGATGCAGGGATATCCTGAACAGCCCAAATCTGAAAAGTCGTGAAGGATTTCAGTGTACCTCGCATCAGACCGTTCTCGAACTGCGCACTGATCGTGAGAGGATACTGTGTGTCATCTCCGGTGCCCGTCACCTGGCTGCCACTGTGTTTGAGATGCCACAGGAACTGACCTGTCCGGTTGACCGGATGGTTTGCCGGATCGGAGAAGTACTCGGTGAAGTTGCCTACCCAGAAGCCGTCCACAACGTAGTCCGGCACCGGTGTTGGTGTGTTGGTTGGCATCTCGGTTGGCGTTGGTGTGGCTGATGGCACGGGCGTCGCCAGACCATGCCACACGGAGATCAGCAGCCGGAAGTCCTGATGATCAATGACACCGTTGCCATCTAGATCCGAGTTCTCGAGTGGAGGCATCGCTTGCACGGAAGCGGGCTGCTGAGCACTGGAAAGAAGGGCCATGACGAATACAAACGCCACCAGCACAAAACCGCCCAAGAGGGCTGGTACGAGTCTTTGAACATGGGCGCTTGTCTTGCTCATCATCACTTTTCCAGATTCAGTTGACCGTAGACGGCCGTGCTTTCGGCTTTCCCTCGGTAGACCCCTGTCAAGGTGGTCGAGTTTATCAGGTGCAGAGTGAATGTCGGGTTGAAATCCATTCTCAGTGTACCGGTCATGTAGACCGTCTCATTGAGAGTCCCTGAGACAGTCATCTCACGTGTGCCGGACTTGCCTGTCTTCATTCCTTCTGCAGTCACGGTGCTACCTGTCGAAGTAACAATCCAGATCATCGAGCCTGAATCTCGTTCAAAAGGCTTGTTCAAGGGATCATTGGGTTCGTAGAATTCCTTGAAAGAGCCTCGCCAGATACCACCGAGATTGGGCATTACTGACGTTGGGGTTCGGGTCGGTGTTCCCGTTCTCGTTGGTGTGGGTGTTCGAGTTGCCGTTTGGGTCGGCGTTGGGGACTGCTGATTGGCATATTCCCACATCATGACAAACAAATCCCTGTCATCCACAACGCCGTCGCCATTGGCATCCCCGAAGGGAGTGGGTTTGGCTGTGAAAGTGGGTGTTGCGGTGAGAGTCGGCGTCCTGGTTGGTGTTTCAGTCGGGGTGTAGGGTGGTGTATTGGTTGGCGATGAAGTCGGTGTCCAAGTTGGCCCTGGGGGCGTCGGTGCAGCGACATTCCACGTGGTCAGATCGTGTACTGAATGACCAACTTGTGTCATGGCGCTCAGAGAGTAACCGGAACTGAACGTCTGTCCGGTGACACGAATCTGGTAGTCTGTGTTGGGCGTGGGTACGAACTCGCACCAAATCCGACCGGACGGACTTCCGACATTCGACTGCACTTCCTCGGTTCCCTGAAGCACATGCATGAAGGTAGACTGACCAGCAGTTTCCTTCAGGTAGTACATACTGATGCTGACAAAATCCACTTCACCGACAAAGAGACGAAAGAAATCGTCATTGCGAAGCTGCAGGCCAACATAGCGTCCTGGAGTCACATCCGCCGGTGTGTTGGCGACGCGTTCCAGAAGGTCATCCTGTCCTGCTTCCGTGCGGATCGGCACCACCTGTTCAATCCAAACAGGGAAGATCGGAAGACTGGTTGATGCGGACGAAATGTTGAACTCCACTGCACCTGCTTCAGTCCCCGTCCGGTACTCAAACCAGAAAAGACCATTGGCGTCTGTGTTCCCTGCTTTTCTGTTGATCACGTTTCCCAATGGGGCAGGAGGCACCACGTCCAGATCATAGCTGATATTCTTGAGCTCTTCACCTGGATCGTATTCGCTATTCTCGTTGATGTCGCTGAAAAGCCGAGTTGAGAACTCACGGGTCGCGCCGTCCCCAATTGTGACAGCAATGGGACGATAGGCATCAACCAGATCCGCCGCTCGTACATTAGACAGAAGCATACAAAAACAAACGCCCGCCAGAATCAGAAAGCCGTCCCGGCGTAGCGTTTGAGCGGAAACGAAATATCTCATTGTACCTCTACCGTACACTGTCCCACTAATCACCTGAAGGACATAAAAACTCCCCATGGTCTTCCTGCCCAGGACATCATCCAATCAAAGAAGACGCATCCTGGCGGGAGTTCAAGACATCCTCCCAAGTTCACCTAGAAGTAACTTTTTTCCTCTGTTTCGTCAAGTAGATTCATAACGCGGGCGGTTTTGTCTCAACTTGTGTCAGGACTGACGAGAGGATATATTGTGACCCGAGCACACAGACCCATGTCATTCGGTTAGCGTCTCATATTCCTCTTTGTGGAAGAGCCGAGGAGCGGGTGCTCAGATCTCAGAGGCTCCTGGTGACGCTGAGTCCGAGAGATGCGTGTTCTTTGCCGAGCAAGCGTCCAAGAGAGTGGGCATAGCCCATGAGCCAGCAGGTGCTGGTCTGCTCAGAGAGACAGAAGTGACAACTCTGCAAAAGCGACGAAAACCAAGAGCCAAGCGGGTGGATTGGACTCCGATGGGCAAAACTCAACACCAAGCCCGAGTCCCAACGAAATCTGCTCGTGCCGCTTTCCTCATCCTCCTTGGGCTTGCCTGTGTCGGTGTTTTGATTTCGATAACTGGCATCGGGTTGGTGGATGATGCCTACATCTCACTGCGCTACGCCCGAAATTTCGCTCGTGGCATGGGTCTTGTCTACAACCTGGGAGAACGGGTTGATGGGTACACGAGTTTCCTGTGGACTTTCGGAATTGGGTGTCTCGCCTGGTTCAGTCTCTCGCCCGTCTGGATGGCTCTGCTTGCCGGTCTGTTGTTTGCACTGATGACAGTGCTGTACCTCGTGCACCGGAATCCGTGGAGAAAAGATCTCGGCTGGATGCCTGCGTTTGTCCTGCTTTTCTCGCCGTGTTTCGTTTTTTGGTCGGGAAGTGGACTGGAAACCGCCTTTTTCACATTTCTGCTCGCCGTCGCCGTGCTTCGTTTCATTCGGGAGTGTCGTTCCATTGAGAAATGCAGAGCGGGAGAGTCGCTACTACCCCCTCACTTTACGTCCGGCGTCTTGCTGGGTCTTGCCTGCTTGACGCGCATGGAAGGGGTTCTTCTGCTCACTGTGAATCTTGCCACACTGATAATCCTTCTTCGCCGCGGCAAGATACAGGCCTGGCTATCTGTGGTGTGGCATCTTGTCTCTTTTGGGACTGTCTTTGGAGTTTGGTTTCTCTGGCATTGGTGGTACTACAGCCATCCTTTCCCCAACACCTATTACTGCAAGGTCTGGGGTGGCGGTTACGAACTCTGGTTGCGTGGTCTGCGACATGTTACGGAGTTCTCCCTGGCAACCATCTGCCTTCCCGTCTTTTCGGTTTTGTCATTTGTGTTGAGTCGCGACTGGCGTGAGCGGTATCTGGCAGCGACCATTCTTGTGCTGATTGGCGGAGTTGTTCGCGTTGGCGGCGACCATTTTGCTTTGTACCGATTCCTGGTTCCTGTTCTTCCATTGCTTGCTCTGCTGGTGCCTCTGTGGTTTCAGCGGCTCTTGGCGCCGCGGAGTCGAGAAGACGAGTCGAGATCACCATCCAGGCCTCTGCCTTCTGCCCCTTTGCAGGACTCGTTCTCATTCAAGGCTGCTTTTCCTCGTTGGCGCTCCACCGCGGCGTTTGCCCTGTATCTTGTGATTTCGGCTACGGTGTGCCTGTTGAGTTTCGAGAACCATCGTTCAGCACGTCTCATCCTCGAAGGCACCCGTGGGTGGGCAAAGACGGGCAGATGGTTTGCCTTCCAGACGCCACCCGACGAATCCATTGCCACACAGGCCATTGGAGCCATCGGATACTACTCTGAACGCAGCATCATAGACATTCTTGGTCTTGTAGATGAACACATCGCACACTTGCCCGTTCGGGTGGGTCGTGGATTCCCAGGTCATGAGAAACATGATGCGGTCTATACCCTTTCGAGGAATCCCACGTACATCGTTCTGGGTCATTCAGGGAGAGTCCCACTCAAGAGGGATAGACAGACGGTGGTAGATATCATCTTCCAAGGCAGTGATTTTCTCAGAGGTGAGCAGGAGATTATTGCGTCGCCCGGATTCGATGAGCGATATGAGTTTGAGTCCATTGCCCTCGGCGATGGCACTTTCATCGAGTGCTTCAGATTAAGAGACCGATAGCGGTGTCTCAGCCGCAGAACGCAACGCAGACTCGAGTGTCGAAGCGTTCCACTCTGTTCGGAGAGTCCCCCGAAGTGCGTAGACATCTGTCGTTGCGGGTGGCAACACTGTATCCATGCCCTTCAGTGCCATCAGGCGGACTGCATCCTTGAGTGTTGTGATCACAAGGCGGGATTGGCATCGTTTGAGAGCAGCACCGATACGCTCCAAATCGGCCGTCACATAGTTGTGATGGTCTGGGAAATTAAGGTGTTCCGCAGGGACAATTCCGACATCTCGCAGGCTCTTGTCAAACGATGCCGGTGAGCCGATGCCGGAAAGCGCCACGACTGCCTCTGAACGTGCTCGCTCCAACGAGATGTCTTTCCAGTCACCAAAAATATCACACAGGCCAGTCACCTCAAACCAACCGCCGGCTGCTGGTGTGTCCTCGACCAACTTGGCAAAACTGCCGAGGCGTGTCCTCGCTTGTTGCTCAGACATACCCTGGGCGTGTGTGAAGTAAAGCAAATCTGCCCGCTTGAGTTGGTTGGGTGATTCGCGCAGAGGGCCTGCGGGCAACAGCAAACCGTTACCCAAAGGCTTTCGGGCATCCAGGACACAGATGTTCAGATCTCGGGCGACTCGCAGATGCTGATAGCCGTCATCCAGAACAAGAACCTGAGCCTTGCAGGCTCCCGCCGCCTCCAGACCGGACTTAACACGGTCGGCTCCAACAATGACGGCTGCACCTCGGATCGAATGCGCCAACATCCAGGGCTCATCGCCGGCATCGGCAACTGAGCATTTCGGACCGTTGCCATCACTGACCACGAGCGGCTCAACCGTACTCAGGCGCTTGTAGCCGCGACTGAGCACCGCGGGCTTTACGCCGATCTCGAGATAGAAGCGCGCTACGGTCTCAACAAGTGGTGTCTTTCCCACTCCGCCCACAACCAGATTCCCAACGCAGACAACCGGAACCGGAAGTGTGTGGGTCTCTCGAATTCCTGACGCGAAAGCTTGCGTGCGAAGCCCAACCGCGAGGCCGTAACCAAAAGAAGCCGCCTTGAGAGCGTATCCCAGCAGGCTCCGACTCTCACGGTTCCATTCCTTCTGTACCTTCTGGTTGAAATTCATGCAGGGCACCTGTGAAGGGAATGCCGTCGCCTTGTTATGCGCAAGTTCAGGGTTGCTCCTGTTCGACGGCCTGCTCATCGCCGGGAGTCGAATAGCGAACCCACGCCTTGTCCGGCTGAAAAGCCTGATCCCAGTTCCAGTTTCCAGGAGACGATGAAAGTGGCTTGCCATCTTCGAGGAAGACGACCGCCTGAATCTCTTCTGTCAGCGAGCATAGTGTATTGACGACCGAATAGATCGCTGCCCATTCAGCAAGGGAGTGACCTGGAAGATTGCGGTAGAAAGTCGCAGCAAAGTCAACATACAGAAGGCGAGCCTCTGGATCGTGGTACACCGCATGTAACCTGCTTTGGTCGGGGATGGTGGCCAGAAGGTCTGCGGTTTCGGGACCTGTCAGAAGGGCTTCCAGCGCTCGGGTTGCACGCTCCACCAGTGTCTTGGAGTCGTGAATCCTGCGCGGCTCTCCCACCAGTTTCATGTCGGCAGGAGAGAGGAAGAACACCTGAATCTCCTCTCCCGAAAGAGGAACATCCTGTGTCTGATCTGGCGTGCGGTGGCTCACCATCCCTGGAGGCAGAGTCACCTGCTTATCGGATCGAATCTGAAAATAGAGGAAGCCGCCCCCGGCGATCATCAGAAGCACGAGGCATACCAGAAGGGCGACAAGCGCAATAAGGAGCCTTTCCTCAGTTCTGGAGTTTCTGGGCGTACTACTGTTGACCGGCATATTGTTCCTGCTCCCGAATGAAGTTTGTGATGCCCATATACAAAGCTTCCGCGAGTTCCTTTTGATAGCCTTTTTGGCGGAGTTTTTCCTCGTCTTTGGGATTGGAAATCACGCCCAGTTCCACCAGCACCGCAGGCATCTGCACCGACTGAAGCAGTTCGATGAAGGCTGCACGTGGAACCTCTTCTCTCTCTGTCATCCAGATGCGCATCCGTTCGTATATCTTTCCGGCAAGTCGCACGGTTGCCGACTGATAGGGTCTCCCTGCCAGTTTCCAGGGGATGAGAGTGCTCTGTTGCCCGACGTCTGCTCCGGAGAGGATCTCCATGGCTTGAGATTCCGACTGGTTTTCGTCTCCGGCCTGGGCGCTGGGGTAGAAGACTGTTTGACCGGACTGCTGCGGGAAGAGTCCCGCCCCGCAATGCAAACTGACGAGAAGATGCCCCTGTGCGGAGTTGGCTCGGGCGACACGGACAGAATTGCTGATCGCTCCCCCTTCATCCATTCGACGCGTGAGAAAAACCTCCAGGTTGGTGCTTTGCTCGATACGAGACTTGAGCAATTGACAGACCTGCCAGCAGACATCGGCTTCCTTCAAGCCTGAAGGTCCAACCGAGCCGTTGTCTCCTCCACCGTGACCAGGATCCAAGACGATCCGTGTCACAAAACTCCCCGCTCTCAGGGGACGAAGAACCCTGTCTCGTTCGAGTTCCTCCTGAGCTTGACGGATCATCTCCGCAAAATCTGTAGGGCTCTGGCCACCCACTTCCAGAGTGCCTGTTGACTCTGCGACAGAGGACGGGACGGTATTGGAATCCCCTGTCGAAGATTCCCAAATGGTTGTTGACGATTCCTCGGTGGTGCTGCTCTCAGGCAAAGGACTGGCCGGTGTAGCTGAAGAGGAGAGCAGTTGAAGAATCTCGTCCAAGGTCAGTTTCGGTTCCCGGGTTGGTGTGGCTTCAGGGGAATGGCCAACCTGCCATTGTACCCGAATGCCGAGAGCCGTGCCGACTCGTTCCAAGGCCGCACGGTTGACCAACAATTGTCCCTCCTGGCGGATAGGAGGCTGAAGTCGCTCGGCTTGGTTGTTGAACTTGTAGATTCCCATGCCGACAATCATCACGACCTGATCCCCTTTGGGAGAGGTGATCTCAAGACGTTCGAGCAGAGGCTCCCACTTCACGTTCATCCCCGCCTGTTCCGCCAGCGAGAACACGTCATAATACTCCTGAGAGCCGACGGCGACGCCTTGCAGAATGATAGGCCCTTTGGGACCTGAGAACTCATACTGCTCCGCGGCGCTCTTGCCCAGAGCGACGAACAAAGCGACAAGAAGCAATCCACCGAGCCGACAGACTCGACTCACGCTCCTCCCGTTTGTGCCAGACAAGTAAGTCATCCTGAAATACCAGACCCTATTTCTGACTGCACTCAATATCTGCATCTCGTTGTAACGCACGATGTCCGCAAAAGAAACTTGGATTCTTTCACCGATGCGAGAGCATCTTAGCCAACGCAGTCGCTCCATGCAAGGCAGATCATCAGGACAGAGATTGGAGACAATTTGCACGTCCTTTTCTCGCAGAACACATTCTGTCATCCAAATTCTGATATGGTCGTCCTTCACAACTCCTGGCTTGGGACTCTCTCATTGTATATCTGCGTGTCGCGTCTCAGAGATTGACATTTTGAGAGGCTTCATTACACTTTCCAGCTATGAACGTACGCGGTTCGGTTCGATCGGCTCTTGTACTTTCGGTGCTCCTGTGTCTGCTGCCTTGTTCCTGCGGCGAGTCGTTCTTTGCTCCGCAGATCAAGCAGGCGGGAGAGCCGGTGGTCTTTCTGCCTCTTGGGTCGGCGTTCAAGGGATTTGATCCAGCATTTGCCGGAGATGAAACCTCTATCGCTGCCCAAGGTTTGGTCTTTGAAGCCCTTTACCAGTACAACTATCTCGCCGAAGGATACGAGTTGGAACCCTGTCTTGCTGAAGAGATGGGGCGTTTCTCTGAGGATGGTCTTACGTATACTGTGAGACTGAAGCAGGGCGTTGTCTTTCAGGACGATCCGTGTTTCGAGTCCACCAACGGTAAGGGGAGACCAGTTACTGTTGAGGACTTCATCTACTCCTTTCGGCGAATTGCCGATGTCAAGACACGTTCGACCGGCTACTGGATTTTCGATGGCAAGATCGTTGGTCTGGACGAATTTCGGGAGCACTCCAAGAATGCTTCCAAAGCCTCAGAAGTGGATTACAGCATGGAGGTTGCCGGGCTTCGTGCTGTAGATTCTCATACCCTAGAAATCAAACTCAAACAGCCGTATCCGCAGCTGGAATATGTGCTTGCCATGCCCTACGCTGTTCCAGTCGCCCATGAAGCTGTTGAACACTACGGAGTGGAGTTCCAGAATCATCCTGTGGGAACTGGCCCGTATCGGCTGGATACCTGGCACCGAGGCTTGAAGGTCGTTTTCACCCAGAATCCGAGTTACCGCCTGGAGCGATTTCCCGCACCGAAACCGGATCAGCCTGTGTCGGATGAAATCCTTCAGTCGGTCGGCAAGCCTCTGCCACTGATGCCCCGCGTTGAACTTCGGAGTTATCTGGAGTCTCAGCCGATGTGGCTGAATTTCATGCGCGGACTGCTTGATCAGTCGGGCATACCCAAAGACAACTTCGACGCTGCAATCGAGGCAGGAACTCAGTTGAAGCCCCAGATGGCGGAGAAGGGAATCCGACTCCACATTCATCCAGTGATGAGTGTCTTCTTTTTGATTATCAACATGGAAGATCCCGTTCTCGGCTCCAACAAACTCCTGCGTCAGGCGATCTCGCTTGCCTATGACCCCAAGCGACGCATCGATCTGTTTCTGAACGGTCGCGGTATGGTCGCTACACAGATTGTTCCCCCTCTGGTCGCCGGTCACATCGAGGACTACGTCAACCCCTATCTGGGTCAGGATTTGGATCGTGCTCGACAACTTCTGGCACAAGCTGGATACCCCGAAGGCAAAGGACTTCCAGCCATCAAGTATGAGACCACCGGTGGCGATTCCACCGTGAGGCAGATGGCGGAGTTGTTTGTCAACGAAATGAGTCAGATCGGAATTCGAATCGAGGTCGAAACCAACACCTGGCCGCAGTATCTGGAAAAACTCAAGACCAAGAGATTTCAGATCGGTTCATCCGGTTGGAGTGCAGACTATCCGGACGCTGAGAACTTTCTGCAGCTGCTCTATGGTCCCAACGAATCCCCCGGACCCAACGGCTGCAACTACCACAATGATCGCTATGATGAACTGTATCGGCAGGTGGCGGCGATGCAGGACAGCCTGGAACGACGCGAGTTGATACGAGAGATGATCGACATTATTGTCGAAGACTGCCCCTTGATCTACTCTTTTCATCCGATGGCCTATGGGCTGTCTCATGACTGGTATCACAATTACCGATACCGTGACGTCGGGCAAGGGTATCTGAAATACCGTTGGGTGGACACGGAGCGCCGCGAGGCACGAATCCGGCAGATGTAGCAGGAAAGAGGAAAACAGGTCTCTGCAGTGGCGAACTACATTCTCAGAAGAGTGATCTACATTCTCCCACTGATCGTCGGTGTGACGATTGTCAACTATATTCTCTTCAATACGGTCGGTGGCGATCCTGTTCTGGGCTACCTTGGACCGCAGGCCAGTCAGGATCAAATCGAGGAACTGCGCCATGAGATGGGACTCGACCGACCTTGGTATTTCCAGATTCTCGGCGATTTCAAGGGCTATCTAACACTGAACTTCGGCCGCTCCTGGGAAACACGCGAACGGATTTCCGAGATGATCTTCCGAGGTATGTGGCCTTCGTTGAGCCTGGCTGTTCCAGCTTTTGTATTGACATTCATCCTGGCGATCTGCGTGTCCATGCTTGCGGCGTTTTACCACAACACCTGGGTGGATCGGCTTCTGGTGCTCTTGAGTGTTGTGGGGATGAACGTTCCGGTTCTGGCATTCATCATCGCTGGGCAGTTTGTGCTTGCTTACCAACTCCGTGTCTTCCCAATATCCGGCTATGATTTTGGACTCAGTTCGATACCCTACGTCACCCTTCCAGTTTTGATATGGGTCTCGGTCGCGTTGGGTGGTGATGTGCGTTTCTACCGAACCGTGCTGCTCAATGAAATGCGGCAGGAGTACGTAACTACGGCATACGCAAAGGGACTCGGCAAGATCGTTGTCATGTTCCGACATATTCTGAAAAACGCACTGATTCCGATTCTGACTCAACTGGTTGTTGAGATTCCTTTCCTGTTCATGGGCTCGCTGCTCTTGGAAAACTTCTTCGGGATTCCGGGGCTTGGAAACATGGGGATTAATGCGATCAACGCTGGTGACAGACCGGTATTGAAGGCAATAGTCTTTATTGGCGCCATTTTGTTCATTCTGGCGAATCTTTTCTCGGATCTGCTCTACGCCATCGTAGATCCGAGGGTGAAATTGGGTAGTAATGAGTAAAGGAAGAGGCTTCTATCGTATCGCCTTCGAACGCTTGCTTCGAGACCGTCTTGCCATGGTCTCGCTGGCAGTGATCGTTGTCTATGCGCTTGTGGCCATCCTTGCGGGATTGAATTTGATCGCCCGCGACTTCAACAAACTCGACCCCGAACAAGCCTACCAGAAGCCTGGAGTGAACTATCTTTTCGGTACAGACCTTTTCGGCAGAAGTGTGCTGCAACGGGTGATTCACGGAGCCAAGATTTCAATGTCCGTGGGTCTCATTACGTCTCTAATCGCTGTACCCATCGGAGTGATTCTGGGCGCTTTGGCGGGGTACTTTGGTGGCGTTGTGGACGAAGTCATCGTCTGGATCTACTCGGTATTAGTGTCGGTGCCTGGGCTGCTGCTGATTCTTTGTCTCACACTGCTTCTCGGAAAGGGAATCGTCAACGTCTACATCGCCATCGGCATTACAACATGGGTGGGACTGTGTCGTCTGATTCGTGCGGAGTTTATGAAGCACAAACAAGCGGAATACGTCCTTGCGGCGCGCAGTCTGGGAGCCGGTCATTTCCGGTGTATCCTGCACATTCTGCCAAACGTCATCCACCTGGCGATCATCAGTTTCACGCTCCGCTTTGGCGCGGCCATTCGAACGGAAGTCATCCTGAGTTATCTCGGCGTCGGGGTTGTGAATCAGCCGAGTTGGGGCATCATGATCAGCGATGCGAGGCTGGAACTTCTGCGTGGTTGCTGGTGGCAACTGGCTGCTGCGACGGCGGCGATGCTTCTCATCTCCTTGGCGATCAACATCTTTGGGGACTCTTTGCGTGACGCGCTGGATCCAAAGCTCCAAGGGGAGCGCATGTGAATCATTAGGGTGGGGTTCCCGAGAGATAGCACATTTTCAAGCTATTCAGAATGCTGATTTCTTGGCAATCTCCTCAAACTGGTGGTATGGTTTAATTGTAGGAGTCAAGGCAATGAGAGCCTTGAAGTCATTGAATTTGTGTTTTTTGACGACCGGGAGAGGATCACGGTTTGTGATGCGTTTTGTGTTTTGGACATTGGAACTATCTGGAGCAGCCTGGCATCTGCGGCAAAGTGGGCGACGTCCACCGTCTCGCAAGTCTGACCGAATTAGAGCCCAATCTCTTCTGCGGGGCGCTTTGCCTGGTGCGTTGGCACTCCTGTTGGCGTTCAGTACCGGCTTTTCGGGTTCCAGTGCTTCTGCCAACTCACGTCAGCCTGATGAAACGTACGTTGCCACTTTTTGCCACCCCGAGCAGAATGTTGTCCATTCTGACCTCAAGTCCACTCATCCCAGATATGCGGACGAAGGGGATTTCTACCTCGCCTCGGGCAAGAGAATTCGTCTTCTCCGTTCGCTCGAGAAGGTGAGCGTCAGGCTCAAGCAGCAGCGCCGACTGAATCACCTTGATCTGGATGCAGTCAAGTCTGTCGGATCTGGTTTTGTGCCTGATGGTGAGTCCAGCGACGATGGATATGCTGTACTGCGATCTCAGTCTCTGATGGATTCCGCTTCCTCGCTCAAGTCAAATCTCTCCAAACTGAAGGCCTCGGGACGCTTCAGTCTTGCCAATCCGGTCTTCCTGAATGAGGAGACTGGCAAGGAAGTGATGCTCACGGATTT
>JAKQFZ010000300.1 GCA_029558215.1 Candidatus Omnitrophota bacterium | reverse complement strand
GAAGGGGATGACAAATCCCCCCTTGATCCCCCCTTGTCGAAGGGGGGTATTTTCGGAACCACCTTGACGAAGGGGTGTCTTGTTCTGAACCCCCCTTAACAAGGGGGGTAGGGGGGATTTTCGGGAGAGCATATCTTGGCTGAATCACCGACATAACTGAGCCAGTACACCTGCCCGCATTCACGCCTTGACTTCCCGGAAGAGTTCCATGATGATTGCCCCGAGTGCTTGAACTGTGACTCCTTGGGGACAGACAGAGTCCCTTTTGTCACTGTGTATTGGACACGCGAATCCCTGTTTTTGACTGAAATGGGATTCCTGTAGAAAAGGATGTAGGTATGATCAGACAACATCGCTCATTTTCCCTCGCCGTCTTGATCCTTATGGGACTGTTTTCGACGGCGTTTGCGGATTGGCAATCGGTAGGCGACGGATTCGACTACCAGTATTTTCGGATCGAGGGAGACGTTCCCAACGATGTTTATGTGTCGCGGATGCTTCGTTCCAACACCAACTGCATCATCGAGAGCAGCATTGGTCAGGGCAAGTTGAGAGAGGGTCGTGAAACGGTCACTGGGATGGCTGCCCGATACAACGATGCCATCAACTGGTGGGGTCAGGAATGGGGCAAGAGGAACAAGGTCGTTGTCGCCGTCAATGGAGATTATTTCAATCTGACTACTGGCGTTCCCACCAGTGGACAGATTCATTCCGGCTGGTTCTGTTGGCCTTACCTCTTCTATGCCGGAGGAAGCGGCTTTGTGTGGACGGTGAATCGGCAGTGCTTTCTGGGTGGCAATGTTGACTGTCGCCCTGCAACCCGACTGGTACGGTTTCAGAACGGGAACACGGCAGTGCCTGACAAAGTCAACGACACCAGAAACTCCGGTGAACTGGTTCTTTACACGCCACAATATGCTGACAAAACCTATACCAGTGAAGATGGTGTTGAAGTCGTTGTGGAGATGACCCGTCCAACAGTCGTCTTGCCCGGTGGCAACAACTACTCTGAAGGCACAATCCGGGAGGTTCGCACCGGAGGCTCGTCATGGATTCCGTTCGACCACGTTGTGCTTTCCGGCAACGGCGGACCGGCAACTGTTCTGAGAAACAATGCCGTAGTCGGGCAGAAGATCAACATTCAAATGCGCATCGTTGACTATGGCACAACAGGTCTGGTTCCCACTCCATCCATGGACTGGACAAAGGCCTATGCGGGCATCGGAGGGCATGTCTACTGCCTGAAGAACGGTGTCATCACCATGGAGTGGGATGACACGGCTCGGCATCCCAGAACGGTTGTCGCCTTCAATGACAACTACATTTTCTTTGTTGTGGTGGATGGTCGAACAACTCGGAGTTTCGGGATGAAATACTCTGAACTGGGGGCTTTCTGTCGAGATTATATCAGTGCCAAGTGGGCGATTTCCCAGGATGGTGGCGGGTCGTCTGTCATGGTGGTCAACGGGCAAATCATGAATCGTCCTTCAGACGGCACCGAGCGTGCAGTCGCCAATGGCTTGATGATGGTGAATGTGCAACCCAAACTGACCTCGACGCTGTTTCGATACGCACAACAGGCCAGAACAAAAGGAACAACCCAGATCCGTCTTGGGCCAGGAACCCATTTTCCCGTCATGGCAACAGTGTCCGATGGACTGAGTGTCACATTGGCAAATCACTCTTTGAAGGGTATCTTTGCGAAGGGTCAGTACTGGTGCAGAGGCACCGTTGGCGGATACACCGGTTGGATTTCACAGAGTTCGTTGATGCGAACCGATCCAACGACAACTCTGTGGATGGCACAATAGAGGTTTTGTCCACACTCACTCTGTGTTGGGTGTGCATCATTTGGAGGTCGTTTCATGCAATTCGGACTTTGTGCATCATACAAGGCGTTTGAAAGTTTGAAGGAGGCTGGACTGGATTTCATCGAGGAACATCTTCAGAATTTCCTCATGCCATTGAAATCTGAGGAAGAATTCGGCATCAAGGCGAAGGAAGCAAAGGCTCTGCACGCCCCAGTCAAGGCGCTCAACTGCTTTCTGCCGGGAGATATGAAATGTGTGGGCGAGCGCGTAGATATCGAGGCAATCCTCTCGTACTCGGACACTGCGTTCCGACGCGCTCAAGAGATCGGCATCGAGATTGTTGTTTTCGGAAGTGGTGGCTCGCGCAAGATTCCCGACGGCTTCGGACCGAGTGCGGCCCAGGCGCAGTTTGTCAATTTGCTGAGACAACTTGGACCTCTTGCCGAGAAAAGGGGGGTCACCATCACCGTCGAGCCGCTCAACAAGGCTGAATGTAACTTCATCACATCACTGGGAGAGGGAGCAACGATCGTGGAGCAATGCGATCATCCCAACGTCGCTCTCCTGGCGGACATCTATCACATGACCCAAAACGGCCAAGGACCAGAGGACATCATTCAGTTCGGAAAACATCTCAGGCACGTTCACATTGCCGAAAAAGAGAAACGAACTGCACCTGGCACAATGGGCGATGATTTTCGACCCTTCTTCAAGGCACTCAAACACGTCGGCTACGACGCTCGCATCTCAATCGAAGGACGATGGGACAACCTTGCCAACCAGGCAGCGGGGAGCATCGGTGTGCTCCGACAACAGTGGACTCGATCTTGACTTCTTTGCTCAACCAAAGTACTCTGAGTGTAAGTTACTGGAATGGGGATAGTGCTGCCGGAGAGCGATCTCTTACAGTGTAGACAGGGAGCTCTGCTGCACAACCTTGGTGAGTGTTTTCGCCTCTCGTGGCTTGCTGTTGTTGTCCCAGTCCATGTTGGCTGAATTCTGTGCTGAAGTGCAATGGAGGAAAGCATGAACACGACACGCGTCGCAGATTCTTCACGTCTGGGTAGTTTTCATTCAGGTTTACTGAGACTTTTGGCAATGACATTGCTGTTGGTCTGCACCTTCGAATCCGCATTTGCGATTCAGTCCGGTGCGATTGTCGGTTGGGGTTCTCAGATCGTCGGGGCGGAATTGGGTTCGGGGTTTGTGAGGGTTGCTGCAGGAGATTCCCACAGTCTGGCGCTCAAAGAAGACGGATCCATAGTGGCTTGGGGACGAAATGACTATGGACAATGCGACGTGCCATCGCCCAATTCTGACTTCATCAGAATTGCGGCGTCTTGTGACAACAGCTTCGGCATCAAGTCAGACGGGTCAGTCGTGGCGTGGGGAAGAAGCACACCTGCCCTGAACGTTCCTGTCCCGAACACGGGGTTTACTGAGATTGCTGCAGGTGCTACAGGTGAGAATGTAGTGGCTTTGAAGGAAGATGGTTCCTTGGTTTGTTGGGGCTGGACTTTTCAGGGGGGATGGGCCCCACCTTCACCCAACTCGGATTTCATAGCGATCGCCGCAGGCAGAGAACACGGGCTTGCTCTGAGATCCAATGGTTCGATCGCTTGCTTTGGCTATAACTCTGGTGGATGTTGCACCGTCCCTCTTCCAAACGAGAATTTTGTAGCCGTCGCCGCAGGGAGAACACATAGCCTTGGGATGAAATCCGACGGCTCCGTCGTGTGTTGGGGAACAGATAATAGCGGTTGGGGGCAACTGAGTGTACCGTCTCCGAACTCTGGTTTTACAGTTATTGGGGGAGGCAACTTCTTCAGTGTTGGGATTCGAGAAGATACTTCAGTCGCTGTTTGGGGTGCAAATGTAGATCCCCTGAATGAGATCGACCCTGCTGGGGCCACATTGGGGCAACGGAACGTTCCCTATCCCAATATAAGTTTTGTTTCGGTTGCAGTGGGTCGTTACCATTGCGTGGGCCTGAAGTCCAATGGTTCGGTTGTCACATGGGGATGGAATGGATTCAGTCAGTGTGGTGTTCCATCAACAAATAAAGATTTTGTGGATATCGCGGCTTGCGGCAAAGACATCTGCCTTGGTATCAAGGAAAGTGGTTCCATCATTGCCTGGGGGTACAACGGTCATGCTCAACTGGATATTCCTTCACCGAACAAGGGGTACCAAGAAATCGCTGGTGGATATGCCCATGTTCTCGCTCTCAGGTCAACTGGTTCCATAGTCGGCACGGGGTGGGGGCCTTGGGGACAGGCGGGACCCATTCCCACACCCAACAGCGGTTTTGTCTCAATCGCAGCCGGTTTTGGTCACAGCGTTGGACTGAGATCAGACGGTTCTGTTTCAGTCTGGGGAGATAACAGCAAGAATCAGTGGAGTGTTCCGTCGCCCAACAGTGAGTTTGCGGCAGTTTCGGCAGGCTACTATTTCAGTCTGGGTCTGAAGAGAGACGGATCGATCGTTGCCTGGGGAAACAATGATTCAGGACAGTGCAACGTGCCAAGTCCAAACACGGGTTTTGTCGCCATAGCGGCCGGGGGATACCACGCAATGGGTCTGAAGACTGATGGGTCAATTGTTGCCTGGGGAAAGAACACCTCCAATCAGTGTGTTGTGCCATTGCCAAACACTGATTATGTGGCGATTGCTGCCGGTCTCGACCACAGTGTTGCGCTGAAAACTGATGGCTCTGTTGTCGCCTGGGGTGACAATACGAAGAACCAGTGCAGTTTGCCTCGTCCAAACAGCGGTTTTGTGTCCATTTGCGCAGGGTATTACCACAATTTGTGCATCAGAGGAACATCATCTCCCGATCGACAGGCAGTCCCTTTGTCTCTTGGCGAGCAACAGAGCGGACAGATAAGCGCCAATACGACTGTTGACTACAAACTAGATTTGGAAGCGGGTCAAGCTTCAAACCTGGTAGTTCGCCTTACTCCGAGCACCGCTGACGGTATTTGGCATTTGAGAGGTAAGAAGAGTGCTTTTCCAACACTCTTTCTCTATGACTGGGCAGGGGAGCGTGCGGGAGACACCAATGCGATAGAG
>JAKQFZ010000289.1 GCA_029558215.1 Candidatus Omnitrophota bacterium | reverse complement strand
TTGTTCCATTTCTCAGTTACATTCCGACTGTTCGCCAGCCGAACTCACATTGCTACAGTGTGATGTAACCGTCCTTCTTCTCTTTTCGAACAATGCCTCGCAACCGCTTCGTGAGTTGGCTCATGCGCAACATCTGCTCCTTGAGCAACTGCATTACCTTGTGGTGTGGGTGTTCCGGCGAGAGACCCTTCAAGAGTATCTCTGAGTATCCCATTACAACCTGGATGGGCTGATTCAGTTCATGACAAAGTCTGGCTGCCTCTTCGAGTCTCTCCCGCAGATCCGCATCTTCCGCAGAGGAGCCCAGATGGACGGAAGGCGCAGGATTGGTCTCTCGGCACACGAGAAGCCCACCAACAACGATACCTGAATCATCCCGAATGGGTTCACCCTGCATCAACACTTGGTGTTCTCTGCCAAGACTCGTCTTCATGAGAACTTCCTCAGAGAACGATTTCCCTTTCCCGAGTTGCTCGAGTTTTCTGGGCAGAAAACCAGTAGGGCAAAACATCATCTCGGTGCCAGCCTGATTCATTGTGTCCACTTTGTATCCTGACCACTCTGCGAAAGACTCATTCAGGAACACAGTTGTGCCGAAAACATCAATGACAAGAACGCCATCGGCAAACATGTTCAGGCAGGGCATCAACTTCCGAATGATGCCAGGAATCACTTGGGAATCATCCATCAGCTCGGATGAATTGCCTTCGACATAGCAGTGCTTCGTGCCCGCTGCGTCTACATCCTCAGACTTGTCTTGGTCGTCATTCATTCTATCACTCTCAAAGTTGAAACATTCGGTCGCTATTTCGTATAGACCGAGGGGCGAATCCCTCGGAACTGACTGACAATTCCGGTGAGACTCTCAGCATGTCCCACCATCAGGTAGCCATCTGGACGCAAGAGACGGTACAACTCCTCCAGGAGCCTTCTCCGAACAACGTTGTCAAAGTAGATCATCACATTGCGACAGAAAACCACATCCAAAGGGCCCCGCATGGGAAAGGGCGTAACGGAAAGGTTGAGCCTCTTAAACACGACAAGTCTCTTCAAAGGCTCTTTGACACGATATATGGTTTCCTCTCCCATCTTAACCTTGTCAAAGTGTCGTTCCTTGAGCACTGAGTTCATGCCATCCAGTTTGCGGGAATCGTACTCGCCCTGCTGCGACGACTCCAAGACTCGTGTCGAGATATCAGTCGCCAGAATCTTCACGTCAGCGGTCGCGCATATTCCCGAGTCAAGTGCCGTGATGGCCATTGAGTAAGGCTCCTCGCCGGTCGAACACGCTGCAGACCACATCCGGAATCTCCTCTGACCTCGCGACGCCCAATCAGCGAGAACCTTTCCCAGAAAGTCAAAGTGATCCGGCTCCCGAAAAAAACTGGTGACATTCGTTGAGATGGAGTCCAGCAGATGAACCAGTTCCTGGCCGGAACTATCATCCAGAACATGCTTCAAATACTGCTTGATATCCTCATAGCCGAGAGCACGCATCCTCTTTCCAACGCGCGCGGAAACCAATGCTTCCTTATTCTCGCCAAGAGCGATGCCACTCTGTTCGTAGACTATCTGCTTGAAACTCTCAAACGTTGTTCTGTCCATAGAGTCGCTTTCACTCGCATGTGCGGACACCGTAGCGAAACCGCTCAACAAAGCCAGTCGTTTTCTCGAATCCTCTGCACCTTGAAAACCGCAACTTCACCGGTCGCCAGATCAAAAACAACCTTCCGTCCTTTTTGACCTCCGGTGTCCTCCGACACAATCGGGATACCCTTCCTGGAGAGCATCCTTCTGGCAACATTTACATTCCTGGCTCCAACCTCACCGTCCGAACGACTGCCACCTGCCGCCCCACCAAAAATCTGTGCTTCCACGTTTTCACGTATACTTCCCGCCTCGTCCATTAATCGAACAAGGGCAGCGATGGCGACGTTGCCAAACTTTGGCGTTGCCGTCCGTCTATCCCGGGTAAATGGATAAAGATAGTGATTCATTCCACCTATCCCTTGAACCGGGTCCCACAAACAAACCGCAACACAGCTTCCGAGCACGGTTCGAATCGTCGTCGGCTGGCGACCGAAGTAGATGAAACCTGGTTCCAGAAAATATCCAGATTCCGTCGAAAGACTCGTATTTCTTCTCGTTCTGCGTTCCATGTTCGGACCTTGAGTCCGCCTCACTTCTTGAGCACTTCACTGATCTTCTCAACAATGGATTCCGGTTTGAACGGCTTTATGACATAGCTCGTCGCACCGGACTTCAGTGCCTCGATGACCCTGGTCTTCTCCGCCTCTGTCGTAACCATGATGATCGGCATCTTCTTACCCAAAGCGCGAATGGCCTTGACCGCATCAATACCCAACATGTTTGGCATGTTCCAGTCCATCAAGACGACGTCAAATTCGTTGCCGCTGACTGCATCCACCGCCTCTTGACCGTCACCTGCCTGGACGACATCAGTCACCCCAGCCTTCTCAATCGCCGCAATCATGATTTTTCGCATTACAGCCGAATCGTCAACAACCAAGGCTTTCATTTGGCACCTCCATTACGACTCGAATCCATCTCAAATGTCACCCGAAGGTCAAAGGAACCGAGGTCACACTTGAAGGGAATCTCCAACCATGTGCTGTGGGATGGATAGTCCACACTGTAGCTGTTACCGCGTACAACGGTTGGAAGACTCAAGTCAATTGGGATGGAGTCCCCTCGACAGAATTTCGCTTTCGCGGCGCCAGCCACCATGTTGACCAATTCTGCAACACCGTCTGAAACGGTATCGTCCACAATGCGAATCTCGGATCCGAGAAGCGCTCCGACGACACTCAGGGCTGTCTTGACAGGAAAGCTCAACGCGACCATGCCACGAGCAGGCCCACTGAGTCCAATCAGCGCCGTCAAATCTCGAGTCCCTCCTCCAGCTTTCGACAGCGAGACATCTCCGCGCTCCAGATTGCAGCCCAACATGGTCGTGAATATCTCATGCACTGACTCAATGAATGGGTTGATGTAATCGGCCTTCATTCCTTACCTCCATATTCCTGGTGTTCGTCCGCAGCAGAGAGACAAGCACTCTACCAGACACACTCATAGTAAACCAGAATCTCTCCCCAAAAGCACCCTCTTTGCAGAACTGCACTTGACCAAGAATGCCTGCCTTCCGTTGGAGCAAATGCACATCCTGGGCCAGTGGCCAGAGCAAAAGACTAGCGATGCTCCAAGACAATCTTTCGCGCAACAAGAATCGCGCGCAAGGGCCCCATTGTTGTCTTCAGAACTCGGAAACCGCATCCGTCTATTCGGAGCGTCGTTTCCGGATAGACGACTCCCGAGATATGGATCTCCCTGACAGACTGCTCCCTGGACTCATTCTCCAAATCCGCTATCTCCTGCTGAAGAGTCGTCACTTCCATGTCAATCTCGGTTATCTTTGCCATCAGAGCAGTCAACGCCTCTCTCTGTTTGGAGTTGAGCAGTTTGATCCGACTCATCATGGGTTCGACAGCAATCTTCATCTTCTCAAGGTTGGCCTCAAAGCGCTTGAGATTTGCCTGCCTGGGTTCCAACTGCTGCTGCAAAAGATAATCCTCACCTGCAGCAAGAAGAGTGGGCGTCGCTCCAGCCCCACCCGCTTCCTTGAGTTCGATCCCACCTCGGGCAATGATGCTTCCACCAACGAATCTCCCCCTCGGGATTGACAATTTCCCAAGGGT
>JAKQFZ010000273.1 GCA_029558215.1 Candidatus Omnitrophota bacterium | reverse complement strand
CATTCCGTTCGAGGCTGAGAATCCTCTTGGCACGGCTTTCAGAAACAGTTTTCAACCTCTTTGAACCTGGAGCCGATCCAAGCACCCGGACCCTGGATGAGCTCGGCGATTGCCCGCCCCTTTCCATGGGTTACATCTACTTCAAAATTCTGGATCAGAGCAATGGAGCTTACATTCCGCACCTTCTTGAAGGTTTGGAGGAGTGATTTTTCCTCACAACGGCTCTGGACAAAGATTTCACTCTCCTGTATGAAAGGGTTTGGAGGTTTGTAGTGGACCTATCAAACGCAGGAGAGGGAACATGTTCGAGTTGCAGGAAATCGAATTCTATGATGTTTACCATCTTCCTATCATCAAAGCCTATGCCGATCGGATTGATCTTGTGAACACGATTAACCGGTTGGTGCCCAGCAGAATGGCGATTAGACCCGGGACTCTGGTTCTGGCCATGGTACTCGATGCCCTCTCGGGTCGTCATCCTCTCTACCGTATCGACAGCTTCTATAAGAACAAGGATATCGAGCTGCTGCTGGGTCAATCGCTTGATGTTGGAAAGCTCACAGATGACAACTTCGGGCGCGTCCTTGATCATCTCTATGAAGCCAACACGACCCATCTCTATTCCGAGCTTGCCATGAACGCCCTGCGCGTCTTTGGCGTGCCGACTCGGCACATCCATCACGACACCACCACCGTGAGTGTCTTCGGCCAATACAATGCACAGGATCCGGACTGCCCGCGCACGATCAAGATCACCCAGGGTTACAGCAAGGACCACAGGCCGGACCTGAACCAGTTTGTCATATCTTTGCTTTGCACAGGCGGAAATGTTCCCATCTTTTCCAAACTTGAAGACGGCAATGCCTCGGATAAGAAAATCAACAACGCTTTGCTCACAGATGTTTCTCAAAAGCTTGCCCGTGTAGGCATTGATCCTGCCGCCTCCATCACCATTGCAGACAGCGCTTTCGTCACGGAAGAAAACCTGCGTTTGGCCGGGTATGGCACCCTTTTCATCAGCCGACTACCGGCAACCTTCGGGGAGCATCAACGCGTGATCCGGGAAGCTGTGGAAAGCCAGACCTGGCGTGACTACGGCATCCTGGCTGTAACTGCGCCCACCCGAAACCGACCAGGGACTCATTACCGCGGTTATGAAACCACGGTGAACCTCTATGAGCAAACATACCGGGCCATTGTGGTCCACTCCAGTGCCCATGATCGACGCCGGCAAAAACGTCTTGAACGGGAAGTGGACCGAGAGCACCGGATCTTGAGCAAAAAGCTCGCCGCACTCCCCAAGACCCTTTATTTCTGTATGGCCGATGCTCAGACAGCCCTGAACAAACTCCAGGGAGAAACCCATCACTATCACCAAATCGACCTGAGCATCGTAGAGCGGCCCCAGTATGCCCGTGGAAGGCCAAAGGCCGACGGCACTCAAACCTTGAAAGAGATGCGCTATGAGATCTGCGGAAAGCTTCGGCAAAACCCCGAGGCCGTCGAGATGACGCGTGAGCAGGCCGGTTGCTTTGTCCTGATCTCAAACGTCCCGGCCCAAGGACCACCCAACGCCGACACTCCCTACGACGGCAAGAAGATCCTCCAGGCTTACAAGGATCAGAATGGTATCGAGCACAACTTCAGCTTCCTCAAAGATCCGGCGATCATCAACGCCGTCTTCCTCAAGAAACCCGAACGCATTGAAGCGCTTGGGCTCATCCTTGTAATCTCGTTGCTGCTCTGGCGACTCATCGAGTTCAACATGCGTACCCACCTCAAAAAATCCAAGACCACTCTTCCCGGTTGGAACAACAGACCAACACAACACCCCACAACCTTCATGATGACCACAAAGTTCGACAGTATTCGAATCATAAAACTTGGCTGCCAGAGAGCAGTGAATGGAGGTCTCTCAAGGGTCCAGGAAAAATACCTCGTCGCCTTGGGATTGGACGGTTCGGTCTTTGTAAGACCCGTTTCCTTCCATCCCTCTCAGTGAGACTATGATCATTAAATGTCGCTAATCCGAAAGCAGGAATAACCAAATCCGTGGAAAAATTATCCGTATTCCCACTCATCTCCTGCGAAATGTAAGTTGTATGCTCTTGGCAGCCTGTCTTGCGGCCAGAAGTTGCTGGTTGTTCAGTTGATCGATGGTCCTGTTCTCGACTTCAATGTAAGCCGAATGCAAAAGGAATCCGCATACGGATGTCAAGAGGATTGGAATGACGAACAACCTGATGTATCGCATGTTGTACTCTCCAGGTTTCGTATGGGTATGGCGAAGGACTCTGTGTCACTCAGGGTATGGCGAAGACAATCATGAAATCCATCGCGCGGGATGTGGCCAATGGGATACCCTGAGAGGGTTGGAGAAGACCCATGTCCATCTCCGGAAATACGTGAAGAGAGCCTTCTGAATTTGCACGCCTCACACCGGCGGAAGGCCT
>JAKQFZ010000267.1 GCA_029558215.1 Candidatus Omnitrophota bacterium | reverse complement strand
TCTTGCTGTTCTCGCTTCGGCAGCGTCGCAGAGCCTCTGCAACCGAAGCATACCTCCACCCCCTTGTGTAACTGAGCCAATACAACGGCAGCGAAAAATCGGTAGCGTCGAGAAGCAATCGGGGGTACTGTGGCTAGCCATGAGTCAGATGCAAGAGACACAAGATATTCGGCAGTGATTGATGGGTTCGCCCATGAAATAAAGTCACAATGCATACTGAAGGGAGAAACATAGATGAACAGAGCAATGATTGTGTGGAAGTGGAGTGGAATGGTTACCCTAGGCGTTCTCGCACTGACGATTCCTGGCGGCATCGCGGCCGGATCGGATCTGCAGCCGAGCGATTCTCCGAGGACGTTTATGGAATGGCTTGGGTATTGTGCTCATTCCGAGGCGATGTTCCAAGATGTGGAACCACGCCAATGGCTGAGTGAGCGGGGATTTGATTTCCAGCTGAGTTATACCGGAGAGTACTTTGTCAACACGCGAGGTGGGATCAACACCAACAATGCAAATGAATACCGTGGCGATGTCAGCCTCTTCCTGTCTCTTGACACGGAGAAGGCCGGTCTCTGGGAAGGTGGTCTGTTTTTCCTGCACGTTCAGCATCAACACGGCAAAGGCATCACCAATGATCACGTAGGAGATTTCCAAGTTCTTTCTAACATGGACGCAGACCATTTCACGCAGATATCCGAGATTTGGTACAAGCACATCTTCCTTGACGAGAAACTGTGGATCAAACTTGGAAAGATGGAAGGCAACGAAGATTTTGCAGGACCGGAATTCGGCTGCGAGTTTATCAACTCCTCCGCGGGCTTCAGTCCGACAATCCCCTTGATCACATTTCCGGATCAGGACTGGGGGGCTGTTGTCGGCGTGCAGCCGGTGGAATGGTTCTCGATGAACGTGGGTGTCTACCAGGGAGATCCTGACGGGGGACGCTCCATCGAGCACACCCTCGAGAATCTGAGCGGTCCCATGATCATGGTCGAGCCAGCATTTCACTATGATCTCTGTGGTCTTGCAGGACACATTCGACCGGGTTGGTGGTGGAACGGCACGCGATTTGACGAAGTTGACGTCAACGATCCAACTCCAGGGCGGTTCGATGAAGCCTACGGTTGTTATCTTGTCTGGGATCAGGAAATCTGGAAGGAAAATCCAGGTGATGAGGAAGACTCACAGGGAGTCGGAGTCTTTGCCCAGTACGGTTGGTCGCAGAAGGATCGCATTGAGTGTCAGCAGTACTATGGAGCAGGTTTCCAGTGGACAGGTGCCATTCCCTCAAGAGACAGTGACATCACTGGCCTGGGCGTCTTCCATGCCCGAATCAGCGATCAGGCAGGATATGAAGAGGACAGCGAAACGGTCGTCGAAGGATTCTACAGACTGCAGCTGCTTCCCTGTGTAGCAGTCAAACCGGACATCCAGTTCATACATAATCCTGGCGGTTCGGAAAACAAGGACGCGCTTGCAGTTGGTGTGCGTTGGGAAGTGGTCTTTTAGATGTCGCCCCAATAACGATTGCTCTTCTTGATCTCTCTGACTATACTGCACGGCAAGTTCGTTCTATTGCCGTTGCACTGCCCATGACGTTCTTTGTCTCAGGACGTCTGATCGAGGGATGTGCCAGAGGAGTTCGAGATGCAGTTTCAAGAGATGTTCCGGGGACTTCCCCCTGAGATGGCCACCATTCTGACCGCCATGATCCCCATCGGAGAACTTCGCGCTTCGATTCCCATCGCGATAAAGATCTACCAAATGCCAGTCTTGAGTGCCTTCGTGTTTTCGCTTATCGGAAACATGATTCCTGTGCCCTTCATCCTGCTGTTCATTGACAAGGTCTCCCAGTTCCTGATGAAGCGTTCGCCGCTTTTCGAGCGATTCTTCAACTGGCTGTTTGAGCGGACAAGAAAGAAGTTTGCTGCCCAGTACGAGAAGTACGAACTGCTCGCGTTGGCGGTGTTCGTGGGTATTCCCCTTCCGGTGACCGGCGCATGGACGGGAGCCTTGGCAGCCTATCTTTTCAATATTCCTCCCAAGAAGGCATTCTGGAGCATCGGACTGGGAGTCCTTATGGCGGGGGTGATTGTGACGCTTGTCAGCCTTGGCTTCTTCTCCTTCCTGGATTTTCTCTTGAAGGTCTAGCCCCTATGATCTTTGGCAAGACCGGACACCTAATGAGGAAAGATGTTGAATGCGGGTGGGGTTCTCTGTGTGACAAAGTAGTACAGTGACCCAACCAACAGGGGAATGAATCCGCCGATCATATCTCCTGCAATGATTCCGAACATGAGAATCTGGACGCGCCGATAGTATTGCACCCCGCCATATTTCACGATGAGCAGTTTCAGCATCCATCCCAGAAGAAAGGAGTAGCAGAACTGGCAACCGGCATAGCTCGTGCCGATGAGAAGCACCACAGGATGAAGAGGCCATTTCGCAAAACGGATTCGACAGAACGCCAGAGCGATGGCGAGCATACATCCCAACGATGCAACGCCTACAAGTTTCTTGTCCGGATTCAATGCGGAAAGTCGCTGCAGACCGGTCAAAGTGTCCGATGACGCCAGAGCATCCTGAGTGACAAGTCTTTCTCGGACGCGGACTGCTTCTTCGAATGTGAAACGAGGGGCTGCATTACAGCCCCAACCGTCTGCCATATTCGCCCCCAGGTCGTATTGGATGTAGAGTGTAACCGGTAGTCCGACTGCCAGTCCCACCAGGAGTGCCAGTGCGGCATAGGGAGCCACCCTGCCAACCTTTTCCTGCACCGACTCCACGATTTTCAATGAGTTGACCATGTAGGAAAGCAGTGTCTCGCGACCGTCGGTGACGATAAGCACCGCAACGAGAGAAACAATGATCAGGTTTTGAAGCCCAATTGCCTGTGCTCCAAAGAGTCCCGTCAGAATGACGCACGGAAACCATTGTGGCTGAAAAAAGAAGATTCCTGTCTCGGCAATGACCCTACCCATGACCAGAAAGAACACAATAGCCCCCAGGCTGAATAGCAAACCCACATGCCAGTCCAAACCAACCAAAGAAAGTTGCAGGACAAATCCGGCGATCGCCAACAAGAAGACTCGCATCCCCCAAACGGATGAAGGCTCTGCTTCGGTGTTTCCCGAAAGCCCGACAGCACGACCCAAAACACAACGGTAGTAGTGCCTGCCCGTGTAGAGGATGACCAGAAACACCCCTGCGAAGGCACCAAAATTCACAAATCGGGAAATGTTCGGTTGAAAGTAATTTCCACCGCCATAGGGAATTCCATACCTGGCGAAGACGCCGGATACTGTGAAGAACAGAATCGGAGAGATGCCAGCCGAGAACGAGACGTCCGCAGGCAGAAAGAATGCCACTGCCACAGCTGTCGGAAATATCCGGTTGTACCACAACAGCAGAGCAGCGCCTCCGCCTCGGTTGAAGTTGGGAAAGAGAGAGGCCAGGGGATGCAAATCCAACCACGTCTTGATCTGAAACGTGCGACTGGGAAACCAGGCGTACAGGTAGTTGTTCGCGTGAACTGCCAATATCACAAACAAACCAATCCAGAAGGCGCGCTTGCGAAAAACTGAGATGCCGTCATGGGGATCTGGTTCCAAGAGTGATCGGGCAAAGGTCGCGATGGGATAGGGAAGCAGATCGTGCCGTGACCACTGGCGATGCACAACCACGGCCAAGGCGATGAGCGCGACCCAGAAGGTTACTATCAACGGGATCCAAAAGGCGAACGTTCTCATCCAGGCGTACCAGGGAACCCTCGAAGGGGATATGTGCTTGTCTCCCTCGCCCAGACCCAGCACAAAGCCGTCCAGAACCACGTTTTCGTTTCGGCTGACATCAGCCAGCATCTCAGCCGGTGCGAGAGAAACGATTTTCGTTCGTTCCCAGGCTGGATCGGTTTTCGCAAACCGATGTGGAAGAATCAAAGTAGGTGTGAAGATTCGAAGCAAGGCGGAACTTGGAATACAGCACGATGCGAGCGTCAGGGTCAGAATGACTGCAATCTCTTTGCTGGAGAGAACCAGTCGTTTGGAGACTCTGGCCAGCAAAGGCTGACCGACCAACAGGAAAACGACCAGCCCTCCGTAGACGGAAAAAGGCATGTGGTTGCCCACGAAGAAGGTTTGGCGTATGACCGCATCATTGAAATAAGTGAAGCCGCAGACGAACGCAGCGCCAAATAGACCAAGGAGGACTGAACGAAAAGTCACGCTGGATGCCCCTGACATCGCCAGGATAAAGTGTCAGCGAGTAATCCTGCTTGGTGACGGATTCTTTGTCAACGCAAAAGCGATCAGCCTGGTCGGGCGGATTTTCTAGCCTTGTTTGCTGTGTTTGGCAGAAGACTGCAAGGCGAGGCTAAGAAAGACTGAGGCGCTCCAGTGGTAGTCTCGAATTACATTGTTAATCCAGCTGCTGCCACCTCTCTTACGCTTGCGGTAAAGCATCCGAGGTGAGTCTTCGGCTTCCGCATCGTAGTATTCGAAGATGACCCCTTCCTTGAGATACCAACGCACGACTTCATTGAGAGTGCGCTCTGTCAATGCGTTGGCCGCTTCGGCAAAACCATAGTTGTGAAGCCCTTCGATGATGAAGTAGTTGTAGTTGAGCCACGTGGGACCGCGCCACATGTCTTTCGAATAGGTTGCGTCATCTCGGGAAACGCTCGGAACGGGGAGTGGCGTCCAGAATTCCGATTCATCTTGAAGATGTTCAAGCAAACGCTCGGCGCGCTCCGTCGGGGCTACTTGGGCAAACAGGGGGAGGAAACCGCAGTGCGTCTTCAACTTAGCAAGCCCGCCGTCAATTGCGTGGTCATAGTAGAATCCAGTTGTCTCGTCCCAGAGCAGTTCGTTGATTCGAGCGGAA
>JAKQFZ010000261.1 GCA_029558215.1 Candidatus Omnitrophota bacterium | reverse complement strand
AAGAAGGTGCTGACCACGGAAGTGGGAATCGCGATGAGGATAATCAACATGCTACGCCAACTCCGCAGAAACAAGAGCAGCACAACAGCGGCCAGAAAGGCTCCCTGATAGGCGTTGTCCTTCACAGTCTGAATGGACTCTTTGATCATCGGCGAGAAATCCATGGAGATCCCGATCTTCATGTCAGAGGGCAGCTGCCCCTCTATCTCCGTCAATTCCTTCTTGACCGCATCCGCCGCTCGAACCGTGTTCCCACCGGAAATCTTGTAGACTTGTACGGAGACACTGGGTTTCATTCCCATTCGGGCATTTGTGAAGACTTCCGCAAAGTCATCCTTGACCATAGCCACATCACGGATTCGGACGGGTACACCCTCGCGAACGGTGACGATAGTGTCAGCAACTTCCTGTACGGTCTTGAATTCACCCACGGTTCGAATCAGATAATCCGAGCGACCTTCATCAATCTTGCCTGCAGGCTTGTTCAGATTCTCGCCTCGCACAGCCTGGATCACTTCATCGGATGACAGACTGAAAGCGCGCAGTTTCTGCCAGTCCAATTCGATCCGAATCTCGCGCTCCAGACCACCTTGGACGGAGACAGAAGCCACATCTGCAATACTTTCGAATCGGGGCTTGATGATGTCTTCGCAGTATCGTTTGACGCGATCCAGGTCATTTCCAGACACATTCAGTTGCATGACGGGAAAGGAGGCGGGATCCCAACGGATCAGGATAGGATCTTCGGCATCATCGGGAAGGCGCTCCATGACCATATCCAGTTTTTCCCGAATATGCAGCGAGGCAAAATCCATGTCAGTGCCAAAATTGAACTGAACCAAGACCAAGGAAAGACCTTCCTCGCTAATAGAGCGCATCTCATCCAGATCTTCCACGGAAGCGACGGCTTCCTCGATGGGCTTTGTGATCAGGGTCTCAATCTCCGCTGGCGCGACCCCTTCGTATCGTGTCTGGACAACAATCATCGGAAAGTCAATCTCGGGAAAGAGATCGATCGGCATCAGTGTCAGACTGTAGAAGCCGATCACGAAAGGAAGCGTGACAAAGACGATGGTGGCGATGGGGCGTTTGACTGACAGATGGGCAATGCGCATCAGCTCGCCTCCCCCGTTTCGGCCTGAGTAATGTTGACCTGCTGATTGTCCGTAAGATCGGAGATATCGGAGACGACTATGCTCTCACCAACAGAAATGCCGCTCTGAACGTGGATTTGATCCATGCTTGACTGTCCCAAGTCCAGGGCACGTTCATAGGCACGACCGTCCTTGACAACAAAAGCAATAGGCATCCCTTCGCGGAAACGTACAGCATCTCGTGGTATTACCACGGCCTGATCGATCCAACCCATTTCAACGGTCACCCGCGCGAACATTCCGGGAAGGAGCCTGTGCTCTTTGGATTTCACAATAACCTTCACTGGCAAACTGCGTGTGGTGACATCCAGTTGCTCGCCGACGACTCGGACAGTGCCTTCAAAGATTTCTCCAGGATAAGCAGGTACAGTGATCTCGCAGCGCTGCCCCTGAGCCAGAACACCAATGTAGTTCTCTGGTACTGTAACACTGACTCGCAGTGCAGTGTCGTCGTAGATCGAGAAAACCGGTCGGTTGGTCTCCACTCTTTCTCCAACTTCAAGATACCTCTTGGAGATGATACCGTTGAAAGGAGCCTTGATCTCGGTGTCACTCAGGCGTTTCCGGCTGAGCGCCAGATCGGCACTGGCTGCGGCCACAGAGGCGCGTGCCTTCTCTATTTCCTCCCGCCGTGGACCAGTCTGTGCCTTGCTCAACTCCGCTTCGGCAGCTTCCAGATTCTCCCTCGCCTGATCCAACTGAGCAATGAAATCATCCCAGTCCTTGTCGGTGAATATCTTCTTCTCGTGCAGAGCCTGATATCGCTCGCGGTTACGAAGCATGTTGTCGTGTCCAGCCTTTGCCCTGTCTCTGGCTGCTCGGGCAACAGCAATGTCTTCCGTTCGATTGCCCGCCAGCAGTTGAGACAGTTCTGCCTGACGCTGCTGAAGATTCGCCTGGGCGCGTTTGACTTCTATCTCGATCTCGGTCTTGTCCAGCACGGCGAGAATCTGCCCTGCTTGTGCCCGGTCGCCTTCCTCCGCCCTCCGTTCAACGACTGTTCCAGGGATTTCCGGCATGATCTCGACAAACGACTCCGACTCAAGCGTTCCTGTGACTTCAATGCGCCGAAGCATGCGATCCCCCTCGACAACGGCAACACGCACACTGGGCAAGTTGGATGGGATGGGATCGGACTCGTTGTTGATTTGCCCGCTGGCGTGCGCGGTGGATGCCCCCGGCGTGGAGTGCCCCCCTGTTGCTTGTGAACCTGATTTCCCGCAGCCGAGAGCAACAGAGATCGCCAGAATCACAAGTGTGTCCCTCAGTATGCGAACGATCTGTTGTTGACAATAATCCGCTTTCGTCATCTTGTTTCCTCGCAGTGTCATGTTGGTGTCACTCTTCCCAAATATCCGGCTCGACAAACTCGAAACCGAATTCGTCAAGCAAACGCCCTTCCAAAAACCGGAGTTTTGAAAAAGCCTTCCGAAGATCCACCTGCGCCCTGAGCTCATCCAGTTGCGCCAGAGCCAGTGTCTGCTGGTATTCCAGCAGGTCATGCGTGGTGGACATTCCCTGGTCGAAGAGACTCTCTTCCACCTGCATTCGCTGCTGGGCAAATTCCCGTGCCAACATTGCCGCAGGGATCCGTTCCTGATCGGTCTGAATCTGACGGACGGCTTCCCGAATATCCGTGAGGACGCGTTGTTGAAGCGAGCGCATCTGATCGGCTGCCTGCTGCCGAAGAAGAACGGCCTTCCTGTGCTGGTACCGGCTTTCTCGTGAGCCAAAGGGAACTTCAAAAACCACCCCGATTCTCCAATCGTAGGTATTGTCATCCCGCAGGTCATCATGAGCCGCGCTATATGCATGATCGAAACCGTGAAGCCCGAGCCCGGTGATCAGATTCAGACTGGGAAGACTTTGGTTTCGGACATATCGGAGTCGAAGGTCGGATCGCTCGATCGCAAGGCTGGCCTGTTTCAGATCGGGACGCCTTTCGAAAGCCACGGCAAGACTGTCAGACGCGGAAGGCTCAAAGGCTTCGCAAACAACATCGTCAAGCGGAAGAAACGAGAAGCCACCCGCTGGCGAATCCAGGAGATTCATCAACGTCGCAAGTCGATCATTAGCATCTTCGAGCGCATTGACGACACTCAGCAGATTCTCCCTTCGGGAAGCCACGTGAGACTGGTTCTCCAGAATCTCGTACGAGGGAAGCATTCCCACGTCAAAGCGCTCGGTGTTTCGACTCAGAAGCGATTGAGCCAGATCCAGATTCTGTTTCTGGATGTCCACAAGTCTGATGGCAAGCACCAAGTCCCAATAGGCTGCCTCAACTTCATAGGCGACATTGAGCAATGTCTGCTCGAAAACCCGTGAGGAGATCTCCCGATTCTTCTTGCTCAAGCGAACTCGGTAGAGGGAACTGTTGCGACCGAAACCGTCCAGAAGAGGCTGTGTCAGCAGAAGATTCAGACCGGAATAGTACTCCGGATCGGGACGAAAGAGTCTGTTCTCCATCCGCTGATCCTCGTAGCGGAGATCGATCTGTCCACCCGTGATCAGTTGCTTGCTTATCTCCGAGTAGAAGACCTCCGCGCGGTCGCGGTTCAACTGTGCGCCGCTCGGCGCCCAGATGATGCGCTCGCGATGTTGATATCCTGTCTGGCTCGCTCCGGCACGAAACACCGGATCAAAGAAGGCCTTTTCTATCTCTATGTCTGCTTGATCCAGAAGGGGAACGTAGCGCTGCACTCGGACCTGAAGATTGTTCTCCAAACTTTGCAGCACACACTCGCGAAGACCCAGAGAGCGGGATACGGACGGAATCCCCGCTGGAGCCGGAACGTGTTGCGCGAACACATCCGGAGTTTGTCCGAACAGAAGAGCAACAGAGACAAGCAACGAGTACTTCTTCATCGTTTGGCGTGACTCCTTGCCGTGGAATTGGACTTCGTTTTCTCCGAGGGCATCAGAACTCCATGGAAGAAAAGATCGAGTATTTGATCGCCCTGTTCCTCCGGTGGACAGCCACCCGGTTTGCTGAGATCTCTCAGGAGAAACTGATGGAACATGCCGGACAACATTTCGACTGCAAAAAGTGGATCCAGATCGCGAAACTCTTTCTGCCGAACCCCTTCCCGATAGATATCCATGACCATTTGGACACGCTTCTCCATGGCCTGTTTCATCTCTCGAATGACGGGATCCTGGGCATCGTCTGCTCGCAGGTACTGCGTGAAAAGCACGCGATGCACTTCAAACTTCTCACGACGATACTTGAGCATCTGTCGAACCACTGCTCGAATCTGTTCACCGGGAGTCCGTTCCTGCTCAAGGATGAGTGCGACTTCCGCTTCAATCTCTTCATGATTTCGGCGGACAAGATCGAGAAGAAGGTCGTTCTTGTTCTTAAAATAGAGGTAGATCGTCCCCTTGGCGATGGCTGCCTGATCGGCAATCTCTTCCATGCTGGCTTTCTCAAGACCTCGCTGCGCAATAACTTTCTCGGCGGCTTCCAGGATGTCTTCGCACATCTTTTGCCTTCGCCGAGTGCGTCGGTCAGATCGCTCGGACTCCAGATCCGTTGAACCGATCGCCATGGTGTCAATTCCTCCTCGCTATGACCACTCGGTCACAATATGCCCGCCTGGTCATAGCGAGGAGGAATTGACACCATGGCGATCGGTTCAACGGATCGCCATGG
>JAKQFZ010000248.1 GCA_029558215.1 Candidatus Omnitrophota bacterium | reverse complement strand
TGTAGGCCGCGGCTTGTCCGAACGGTTCCCGCGCATGGGTGAAGAAGGCCACCAGAGCCTTCTCCGTACCATGCTGAAACCCTGAGGAGTTGTTGTGATCCACCACGGCTGAGCCTGAGAAGATCGTTCCCCCATCATACGGCACGATTGCGTTTGGGAGTTGGCTCCAATGCACCAGATCTGTGCTCACGGCGTGTCCCCAAGTCAGACTGCCTGCAGGAGCATCGGGTGGCACATGTTGAAAAAAGAGGTGATATTCTCCCTCGTGGAACACCAGACCGTTGGGGTCATTGATCCAGCCACGCTTCGTGGTGAAGTGAAACTGGGGACGGTACTTTTCTCGATAGAGTCTGTCCGCCATGACACCATCCATCTACAGTCGGGAATGCTTACGGGTTTCTGCTACGAGATCAAGAGCGTTCATGTGTCTTTCTCGACAGACTTCAAGAGATGGTCGCCACACGGTCATGAAAAAGCCCATGAGTCGCTTGCGATCAATGCGTCGTCGCAGATATTTCACCGTGTTTTCGAAGTTCTCCTGGCATGTCCAGTTGCTTCCTGTGGGAATCTGATCGTAGCCATGCTGTTCCAGATCAAGATAGCTGCGCACGGCAAGGATCTTCTTGGTGAACTCTGGCCGATAGTACCAGTTGCTCTGAAGGACAGTTGTTGGCATCCTCTCGTAGAATGTTTCCGGATGCCACCAGACATAGTCCGACCAGATCCACGGGCGCGCGCCGTTCTTTTCAACCTGCTTAACCAGGGAGAAGAAATCGTGCCACCACAGATCGAATTGCCTTACCAGGACGTAGTCGAAATGTTTCTGGTGCTGAGGCGTCTCTTCATCCATGCCAAGATGGAAGAATCTCGGTCTGTCGAAAATCTCCGTGACTTCCGCAATGAGATTCTTGCAGACCTCATAGTATTTCGGCGTCGAGATCATGCGGTGATAGGGTCCCAGCCAGGTATCATGGCAGGTCGAGAAGTTTAGTTTGGGGATTGGTTCCAAACCCATCTTGCGCATCTTGACAAGTTCCCGCTTGAGTTTGGCGGGCGACCAGGCGTTGCGAATTCCAATCTCGGGATGGCTGTCGTATCGAACGCCTTCGCCAAGGTCGATGACTACCATGTTGACGCCGGAGTCCACCATCTTCTTGAGGACGTCATCCCAGAGACTCTTGTCGCAACGCAGATAAGGTCGGCATCCGAAATGTCCGTCACCCACACCCGGATTCTCACGGTCAGACCACATATTGTAACCCAGATGCAACAAATACGCCCAGATCATTGATGGATTCTCAGATTGTTTTGGCATGGTGCTTTTCTCCTTTTCGGGAACAAGTCAATACTGCAAACGGTAGTCGAAACCAAAAAGGGACGCAAGCGGGAAGTGTGGGTGGGTCAGAGGAGCGGGAGCATCTTGCTCCCGACGAAATCTGTGTGGGCGAGACGCACCTCCTGAAGGATTTGACCGTATACCTCATATATGAGAGACTTGGCACTGTGGTGAGTTCATGGATCCATGATAAGGCAGCAGCCCTCAGAACCGCTTCGCGAACCTGAAGGGCTGGCACCCAGAGAAGTCAGTCGGAGCATGAGAAGAAAGAGGGCACCCGGCACAGGACCATGCGGAAATCAGAAAGGTTGGCTGTTCTTGTGTCATGCCTCCTATCTACTTGGGCTGGTTCGTGTGTTCCGTTCGTCGAGATTCGGGGTCCCCTTGCCTTTGAGGTCGAGATCAAAAGCCTTTCGGATCGCACGTTTGAAAAGGAAGATTGTTTCATACTTGTTGTGCGCCAAGCTGAAGAATACTGGGCACTCCCGCCGGACCCACCTCGGACGTCCCAAGGGCGTCCGAGAGTCAAAAGGGCGTTTTTCTACAGCGGTCCCTTTGAGGTAGAACAGCCTCGGGAGTCGGGCATCATCCTAGGTCCTTCTGTAGGTTGGAGCGTCTATTACCATATTCTTGCACGAGGTCATTGCTTTGTCTGCTCAAGTGATCTTGTCCTTATGCGGGAGACTGGCTATATGCCTGCCCCTGCCACAATGGAGATTGTCGATTACCCCTGTCAGCGGACGGCTACATACGTCGACCAGAGGAGGATATTTCAAATCCGACCGATTCAAACAGTGCAGGATGTTGAGTTAAACGTCTTGAGGGTGCGGGATCTCCTGTCCTCTTTTGGGCCAGACCGTACTTTGATCATGGACAAAGAGACAGAGAGAACTCTCCGAGGAATTCTGGAGAGAGAGAAAGCACTCGCTCGTGAGATGCGGAGAAGGCGATATGTCGATTGACGGATCGGCTGGAGTGTCTTGAACGGGCAGATATGTGCAACACAATGGGACGTTTCTGAGGATGCCGGGCAGTAGCAGATAGGCATGAAACGCGATGTGCCGCATAGTGGAGAAGTGAAAACGATGACATTAAGATCAACCAGGGTCTTTTCTGTGGTGATTCCAGTCTTATTCCTGTGGCCGCTTGGAGGGTTCCCGTCGGAGCCGGCGGGGGCTTTACCATCTGCCGAGGCGATTATTGCCGTCAGTCCCGATAGTAAGGAGGACGCCCTTGCTCTCTTTGAACTGCTGAAAAGCTCCGATTCTGATACTCAGCAGACGGCCGCCTATGCGCTCGGAGGAATGGGGAAATCCGTGCTGCCGGATCTCGTGGAAATGCTTAAGGATGCGGATCCGGCAGTGCGACGAGGCGCTGCAAAGGGGTTAGGCCAGATCGCATACCACGCGCGAAAGGAATACACAGACCAGCATCTAGACCGGGGTGATCCGTTCAGCAATAGTTTCGCAGAGAAGAGCGCTCAAGTTGATTTGAAGGCTCAAGAAGTGTCCCGCGATCTCTGTCAAGAGGCGACACCTGCTTTGGTTCAAGCACTCAACGACCAAGACAACAGCGTGCGCATCTACTCTGCCAGCGCTCTGGTCTTGATCGGCTCCGAGGTTGAGCGGACTGTACCGATCTTGACAGCGGGGTTGGCCGACCTTGATCTTGAAATGCGGGGTGTTGCTGCTTTGAACCTCGCATGGTGTGGCCCCAAGGCGAAGCCCGCCTTCCCAAGCCTTATCAGGATTCTAAACGAAGAGCAGAATACTGAACTGCGCAAGATAGCGATGGGTATCTTCGGTAATCTGCGCGCCGAAGGCAAGGATGCTGTGCCTGCGTTGATTGAAGCCTTGAAGGATCGAGATACCGAGATACAGATATCCGCAGTCACAGCGCTCGGTTATATCGGGCCCGAGGCCAAGAAGGCTGTTCCCGAGTTGCTGAGGCTCTTGAAGGGCAAAGACACTTCACTCCAGATCTCAGCTGTGAGAGCTTTGGGAGACATTGGCTCGGGGACGGAAGAAGTGATTCCTGCTCTCGAACGACTGAACAAAGATACCAGCAACGCACTCCTTTCAGATTTCTGTGACAAAGCCTTGCGGAAGATTCGGGGAGTGGATAAGCAGCGAAGTGATGAGTGAGTAAGTGAGTTAGTCGAGTAGAGCGGGAGCATCTTGCTCCCGACAGATTTCGTGGGGCGAGATGCCCCACCTCGTGAAGGATTTGACGGGCCGTCTCGAATAGGAGAGACTTGGCAACATGATGAGTTCATGGATGCAATATGAATACGACGGTCTGAATCTGCTCAGAATTGATGAGCGGTGCGATGGAGATTCGCCACCGAACGGCATTGATGAGAATGACCCGTGGCGTCCGATGAATGTTTTTGTGCATGCGCCCGGGCAGATTGGTCAAATCGTCGAGTGCCATTCTTATGATCAAGGCGTTTTGTCGGACAAGTATTGGTACATGTACGATGCACTGGGGAACGTTGTTGCTACAGTTGACTCCTATGGGAATACCACTCATTGGGAACAGAACGCCTTCGGGCGGGCTGTGCCCGCGTCCACGCCTTGGGAACCGATGTCATCCTCTGCGCCGAAGGAACATCTCACCGGCAAGATGTACGACAACGTGACCGGTCTCTACTACTTCCACGCCCGCTGGTACGACCCGGAAGTGGGGAGGTTTGTGGGGAGGGATCCTGCGTCGCAGCAGAATCTCTATTCCCTCGCCTTTGCCAACCCACTGGACTCTGTTGATCCTGATGGATTGTGGGGATTTCGCGTTCACAACATGTATACTTATACGACCGCACTTTATGTTATCGGCTTTGGCAACTGGCGTGGTGCGTCCCAGATCGCTCGGCATGATCAATTCGTGGATGACGGTCCACTAGGCCCACTCTTCTTCTGGCCGTACAACTATAGGGGTTATCACCGCAGTCGAGTAGGTTGGAACGCGTCTGCGAGTTCCACCATTTCTGATGGTCTCAATGCCGGGTGCCTTATCTTTCCCGTGTGGCAGCCTTCAACTCGGAGGGTGTCTCAAAACCCATTAGAGCAACACCTTCTG
>JAKQFZ010001223.1 GCA_029558215.1 Candidatus Omnitrophota bacterium | reverse complement strand
CGACTCTACGCCGCCTTCCCGATGGCAGGCCAACACCAGTTATCGAATTCGGGACGCTGCCCATGGAATCGGTTCAGCCACGGCCTACATCCGCATTGAGGACGGCTGCGAACTCGTCGGACAGCGAGTGCCGAAACGTTCGTTCGCCGTGACCGGACAAGCAAGCCGATATGATTCCTATCCTCGAATCCTGCCAAGATATCTCTCTGATCTTTGCTTTGAGGAATTGAGCAGTGTTGCTCAACAACACTGTGTTGACTACCGGTAGATGCACTCCGGCTCAAGGACGTTTCTGTGAGTAGGTGCTGGCCTGCTCCTGGTGAAACTCAGTCCAGAGGAAGCGCGTCATTTACCGAGCAAGCGTTCAAGGGAGTGGGCATAGCCCACATGCCCGCAGGTGCTAACCTGCTCCTGGTGAAACTCAGTCAAGAAGAAGCGCGTCATTTACCGAGCAAGCGTTCAAGGGAGTGGGCATAGCCCACATGCCTGCAGGTGCTAACCTGCTCAGAAGGTTTTCCTCAGGCCTGGTCCCATTCGGAAGGGTTGATTGGCAAAAGGACAATAGATTCGGCATGAGGAAAGATCGTCAATCTCCTTGACAACACACTCCGGAAGAGTCCTGTCAGCGATTTCATAGATCTGAGTAAAATGTTCGGATTTGGAGCCACCCAGAATGACTGTTGTCGCATGTGATTTGCCCAACAACCAGAGTATTGCCAACTGGTTGAGTTTCAGATCATTGTCCCGCGCAATCTCTTCGAGACGTTCGACGATCTTCCGGACGTCTGCAGTTTCGAGATAATCACGGGTTCTTCTGTTGCCTGCCGCTCGGCTGTCTTCCGGAATTTCCTTAAGTCCCTGGTACTTGCCGGTGAGAATGCCGCCACACAAGGGTCCGTAGCACATGATCGCAATGTTGAGCTTTGTGCAGAAAGGCAATGACTCCATTTCAATCTGTCGATCCAGGATGCTGTAACTGGCCTGAAATGAAACGATAGATTCCCAATGATTGGCTTTGCTTTCGCCAAGCATCAGAGCCATCTGCCAGGCGTAGTGGTTGGAGACGCCGACATAGCGGATTTTGCCTTGCTTGACCATTTGGTCAAGCGTGGAGAGAGTCTCCTCAACTGGGGTCTGCTCGTCAGGATGATGAAGTTGGTAAAGATCCACATAATCCGTCTTCAGCACTTTCAGACTGCGTTCCAGGGAGTTGATGATATTCACGCGGCTGTTTCTTCCGACCTTGCCATTGCGGCAAAAGGTTCTGAAGACTTTCGTGGCAAGGAAAACCTTGTCGCGCTTTTCAGGCGTCAGTGCCCTGCCGATACACTCTTCACTGTCGCGGTAACTGTCTGCCGTATCAATGAAGTTGACTCCATGGTCAATTGCCTCATCAACAACTTGTGTGGCTTGATCCGGTTCAAAGCGTGTTCCCAAGGTCATTCCACCGAGAGTGAATCTTGAGACAAGCATCCCTGTATTGCCGAAGACGACGTACTGCATTTCCGATACTCCTAAGAGACTGCCTGCGGTTTTATGTACTCCCTGCTGAGTCTATCAGACTTGGACGATCGCCTTGATCACTCCGTCGCTGTAGGACGAGGCGGTGGTCAAGAGTCTTTCAGAATCTTCGAAACGCCCCTGGTGGCTGACCAGGGAACTCTCGATCTTTGCGAACTCCGGCATCAGCTCCAACGAGCGCTTGAGAGTGTTGCGTGATCGTCTCACCATGAAGAAGGTCAACCCTTTTCTTCTCGCTGTGGCATGGCAGAAGGAAATCCGATCAGAAAGGGTGATTCCGATGATAAGAATCTTGGCTCCTGCCCCTGCGATGGCTGTCATCTGCTCACCCGTGTCATCGGACGTTGCCGCTTCGATGACCGTGTCAAAACCCTTCCCCTGTGTGATCTCCCTGGCATGCGCGACAATATCCTGTCGGGAAGGATTTCCGACGTGTGACGCTCCGAGACTTTTTGCTACGTCGAGGCGATAGTCCAGAATGTCTGTGGCCAGCAGAACACTTGGCTGAAGCATCCTTGCCGTCCAGACCGCCAGAAGCCCAATGGGACCGCAGCCCAGGACAGCGACACGCGAACCAAATCGAATCCTCCCTAGATCGAAGGCGTGAACCACAACCGCCAAAGGTTCAAGCATCACGGCTCCGGCATCCGTGACAGAATCCGGGACAGGTTCCAGAAGATCCGCCGGATGTATGATGAATTCCTGAAAGGCTCCCGGTGTGGGTGGATGACCCAGAAAACGAATGTTCAGACACAGATTCATATCCCCTCGAATGCAGCACTCGCAATGGTGGCAGGGGATTGCCGGCTCAATGGCGACGCGCCTTCCGACAAGGTTCCGAACGACGCCCTCGCCAACGGCATCCACGACGCCCATCGCCTCGTGACCAATGACAAAGGGTTCCGAAATCTGGGTCTCGCCGATTTTGCCATGGAGAAAAAGGTGCTTGTCAGAACCGCAGATACCCACCGCCTTGATCCGAACCCGGGCGGTGCCTGGTTTCGGCTCAGGAACCGGCGCATCATGGAAGAAACCAATCTGGCTTGCGCCAATCAGCTTTGCTTGTCTCATCTTCTCCTGCCTCATGTAAAGAATCAAGATGAGAGGAATCATACAAAGAGAAGACCGAAACGTCCAGTGAGGGATAGAATATATTGGGCACCGTTTCGCATGGCTTGCGTCTTTGTGATGGTGCTGTTATCTTCTCTTGATTCGGGAGGCTTTGTTCGGTTGTCCGTCGGGCAATTTCGACGTGTGTCGCTCTCCCGAGTTCAGAAGTGATTGGAAACAGGAGCGTTCTGGTGAAACTCCTGTCGGAAGTGAAACGAGATTGCTTGTTTGCGGAGCAGAATGGAGGGCTTCATGCGTTGCGCAGCCGTTGCCTGTTTCAGTGTGCTCATATTTTCGATTCTGATCTGCGGGTGTTCCAAGCCGCCGGATGAACTTTACGACGAGGCGGTCGTGGCAATGAGTCGCGGAGACAAGGAAAAGGCGGAGCGGAAACTGCGCACCGCCGCGCATCAGGATCCAGAGTTCGTCGAGGCGCATTACCAGTTGGGACAATTACTGGAGGGTAAGGGCAATGTGCCAGAGGCAATTGCCTGCTATGAGAAGGTGACCTCGCTGCGTCCCACTCATGCTGCGGCAAAATTCCGCTTGGGTGAGATCTACTTCCGTCAGGATGAATTTGACAAAGCCCTCAGTCAGCTTCAGCCCATGACAGAAGGCAATGCCGTGTACAGTCTTCAGGACAAGACCCGCGCAACGCAATACAGCAAAATGATCCAGGCCAACAAGGATGCCGTCGAGAAGATTGCCGAGCTGGAGAAACAGTCCACGAGCGATCCAAGCATTCTCGATGAGTTGGCTGATGCCTATCATCTCTATGGAAAGTTGCTGGTAGATAGACAGAATCCGGAACGCGCATTGGAGTATCAAAAGAAGGGTTCAGATGTCCGTCGGGAACTTCTTCAAAGGCTGGAAGAGGAGTTTCGTCAGAAACCCTCTGATCGTAAACTCGCGACGCGGCTCGCTGAACTGTACTACAAGGAAGCAGAAGTGGTGCTTCTGACGGGAGACCTGACCAAGGGTGTTGACCTGCTGAAGAAATCCATCGAATGCGATCCAAGAATTGCCAAGAACTATTACGCCTTGGCACAGTTGGCCGAAAAGGAAGGCTCCTTCTCTCGGGAACAAATTCTCGGCTACGTTCGAAAGGCCGTCGATCTCGATCCGGGAAATGCGGTCTACCGATTTTCCCTGGCAGGATTCTACTGTGGGGACAAACGCTATCAGGAGGGCAAGCGGGAACTGGAAAAGATTATTGAGTCCAGTCCCGACCCTGCCCTGAAACTTCAGGCAAAGGCTCGTCTTGCCCAGGTGGAGAAGGAAATTGCAGAGCAGAACAAACAGCCCTGAGATGCGCTGCCAGTTTCTTTCCCGCGTTTCCTGGCCTTCAATTTGCACCTTCCTGCTGCTGTTGGGGATATACTTCTTTGCGGTGGGGATGAGAACGGCGTCATTCCTCGCTCAGGGACAGGATCACCGACAACAGTTCTGGGTGGAATCCGCGCAACATTTCCGCAATGTTCAGATGGTCTTCGAAACAGGGGACATCCCCCAAGTGGACATTGACCTGGAATATCCTGATGGGCTTGTGACACGTTCACACACGGTTCATGGGGAATATCTATTGGGCTATCTGGCTCGCTGGCTTCCTTACGAAAGAGTCTGCGCGTTTCTGGAGGATCGCCTTCCGAGGCAGGGTTTGGCCAGGAACTTCGTCCAACTGTTTCTCCCGCTTCAGAGTCCGGACTTGTCAGGGTTTGTCCGGTATTGTGTCCGATACTTCAATGCCCTGATCGTCTTTGCCGTCTTCCTTGTCACCGTCTACTTCAGTCGAAGTCGGGGGCTTGGACTGCTGACGGCGTTTTCCTATGCGACGAGTTTTCCCGCCATTTCAAGAGCGTTGGGAGACACCTTCTACCATGAGCACATTGCGCTTCCGTGTCTTGCTTTTCATCTGGTGTTTCTCGTTCGTGCTCTGAACGACTCCCGATGGTTCGACATTCTTATGGGCTGGTTCTTCTTGTTTCTCGCGCTTCTGTTCTGGAAGGTGATCGGTTTCTATGCACTCGCGTTGAATGCCTATTTCGCCCTGAGTTTTCTTGCGGACAGGATGTGCTCGTGCAAGGTTCGATTCCTTGCCGTTTCCACCTTGGGAAACCTTCTGACTTCGCTGCTGCTGAACATCCATCTGAACTATGATCACTACTGGTTTTCTCCAACCATGGCTTGTGCGTATGCCGTTCTGATCGCGAGTTTTGTCCAGCATCGAATTCCAAAGGGAAGACGCCTTTGGAGTCTCGCGTTGTTCTTTGTGGTGCTTGTCGCGGTGATTCGAATTACCCCTGAGGGAGAACGGTACACGCATGTCTGGGATACTCTTTTTGCCAAACTTCGCTATTGGACAAAGCCCGCGGATCCGTCGCTGCTTTCCTACGAAGCGAGACATTACTGGGTAGAGCCTTATACCAGTCCTCCGATGTTCTGGTTTCTTCAGGAAGTGGCGCCTCTTCTTCTGTTGACACTGATTCCCCTTTGCTGGGCGCTGCATCGAATAAGAAAAGGAACGCTCGAACACGGAAAAGAGATTTGGGTCTTTCTTTCTCTTGGTTTCCTCTTCTTCTATCTTCTGTTCTTCAAGATGAAGACATTTGTGGCCATTCTCTTTCCGCCGTTGGTTGCCCTGTCCTTTTCACGGCAGCCTTTGATGCACCTGTGGGACAAACCGTTTCGGCGAACCTGGTCTTGGATTGCGGGAAGTGTGTTTGGAGGGCTGGCGCTCGTCTATGTCACGCTACTGCCTGTCTCATTGGGATTGAGTCGCTCGGCGGACACTTGGCGACGATTCGCGCTTCAATGGCCATACGGGAAGGAAAGTTTCCTGCTGTCGCTGGCTTTGATCGCTTTGGGGACAGTCCTGGCGACCTGCGTTGTTCGGAAAGAATCCCTGAGAAATCCGTTTCGACGTCCCTTTATCGGCGTCGTTCTCCTCAGTGCTGTCAGCTTTCTCTACGCCTACGAAACGTTGTCGTGGAATTACTCGGTAGTGGCTTTAGGTCTGCACAGCGGCGGCATCCGACAAACGAACGCCAAGAAGTTCACCCGCGTCGCTAGTTCCCGTTCTGTAATGGAACTGCTGGCCTGGATCCCAGCCAACACGGCGCCCCGTGATTCTTTTCTTTGCGAATTTGTGATGTCGCCGTCCATCATCACCTATGCCAAGCGTCCGGTGAATCAGCATTGCTTTTTTGAATGCGACATGCGGGACAAGTTTCGGCTGCTTGTGGAGAACTTCTATGAGCCGGAAGAGGTGATGTACGAATTCTGCCGAAAGTACCAGACGACTTTTCTGGTCTACAATGCGCACATCTTGCTGCGCAATGATCCCGAAATGTCTTTTCGATACATCGCCAACAAGATGGATTTTCGTGAAGACTGGCTGGCATATCAGATGCACTTCCGACCTGAAACACTTCAGCATTTTCAACTGGAGTACCAAAACGATTTCATCCGAGTGTTTCGAGTGTTGGAACCTGACCAGACACCAAGCCGAGAGGCAACATTTCGATTCAGTCCGCTCTTTGCTGAATCGTTGTTTGAACGCTACTGCCCTCGCTCGGATTCGGGAGAACGGGATACGGCTGCCTATCTCTACTCTCTGGTTGAAGCCTATGATCTCTACGACCAAGCCGTAGGGGCGTTGAAAAGTCCCGGTGGGGAAGGCTACGGGCAGGTGCTCCTGCAACAGTCGCTTGCCAAGAGTGAACTGATTCCGGACGCGCATTGCCTGTTGGCGCAGATGTTTCTTCGTGCGGGACAGTTCGAACTGGCAAAGGCCTCGGTTGAAAAGGCACTTGCGATCAACCCGGAAGACCCCCTCGCACAAAAACTGTTGGCTGCAATGATGTCCGGCATGCGTCCCTGAGGGTGTAGCCCCCGAGACCGGGATCCTGGGTGGGGGCAACGGTCTCCCGCACTCCTGGGAAGAAGATTTTGGAGTGCGCAAGCTTGCTTGCGCGAAAGGTTCGTAGTGTGCCAGCAAGGGCATATCCTTATCACCTCTGACGGGGTAATTACGAACGAGGAAGCGGCATGAATGCATCGCCACAATCTGTGTTGTTCCTGTAGGGGCACTGCTTGCTGCGACCTTCCGGAGGGCAGGGCTGCCACACCCTATGCTCTCGGAGAAGCAAGAACGCTCGGGAGTTGTTCGAGCGTGCAGTGTGTTGTTGATATGGGTTGCTCTCGAAGTGCTGCCGTGTATTTCAA
>JAKQFZ010000226.1 GCA_029558215.1 Candidatus Omnitrophota bacterium | reverse complement strand
AGTGAGGACAACGTATGAAGAAGAGCTGGCACGGGTTCCGAAGCTTTCTAATCAGTCTTCATCCGGTGCGTTTGATGGTGTTGGGATATCTCTCCTATGTTGTGATGGGGTGGTTGTTTCTGCTTCTTCCTTTCAGCCATTCGGGTGACCGAATCTCAGGCATTGACACGCTCTTCATCTCAGCCTCTGCCATGTCCACGACTGGTCTGGTTACGGTCAGCACTGGGAATGATTTCAGCTTGTTTGGACAGATTGTCATCCTGGTGCTGATTCAGCTGGGGGGTATTGGTTATATGACCTTCGGCTCTTTTGTCGTCCTGTCTCGGAGCGGCACACTTTCTGAGCGGCGTCAGGCCGTTGGAAAAGCAGTGTTCAGCATGCCGGAGCATTTCCGAATCGAGAAGTTCATCAAGAGTGTCATTGTGTTCACAGTTTTGACTGAACTGGCCGGAGCGCTTGCGCTCTACAGTATCTTTGTACGATTGGGTCTGGCGAATCCATTCTGGTCATCCATCTTTCACAGTGTGTCGGCATTTTGTACTGCCGGATTCAGTCTCTACGATGACAGTTTTGAAAAGCTGCGAGGCAACGTGACGGTCAATATCGTCATCGGCATTCTCAGCTATCTGGGAGCAATTGGTTTCATCGTTTTCGTGGATGGTTGGCGACGGGTCGTCTCGAAGACCAGGCGACTGACGCTGACCAGTCGCATCATCCTGGTAACAACGGCGTGGGCAACGCTCATCGGAGTGTTCCTGTTCTTTGTGGCGGAGCCGAGTATTCGGAATCTCCCTCCCTATGAACGTTTGACCGTCTCGTTCTTTCAGATTATGACGTCCATCACAACCGTTGGCTTTAACACGATTCCCATCGGGACACTTTCACAGGCCACGTTGTTTCTAATCATTATGCTGATGGTCATCGGTGCTTCACCGACTGGAACCGACGATGACTTGAAAACAACCACTTTTTCTGCGGTCATTGGAGTCATCCGAAGTGCTCTTCTTGGGCGCGAGAAGGTGACGTTCTGGGGCAAAGAGATTCCTGAAGAGAGAGTCCGTGTGGCGATAGCGAGTCTGGGTTTCTATGTCAGTGCTCTGATTCTGGGTTGCTACCTGCTGTCCTTGACGGAGGCATGTCCTTTTGAAGGACTCCTGTTTGAATCTGCGTCCGCCTTGGGCACAGTGGGGCTGAGCACGGGCATTACGTCGCAGCTTACTCCGCTGGGCAAGCTGATCATCATTGGGTTGATGGTTGTCGGCCGTATTGGTCCGCTGGCTTTTGGCGTCGCCATGTTCCTTCCATCGAAGACGGACGAGGAGCCGAATCGGGAAGACCTTGCTGTGTAGGTAAAGTGGACGGTTGTCGCTGCCCTCGTCCCAACACGCTCATTGGAACTGCGACAAATATGCTTCGGAGACCCTTCTGCGGCACTGAATTTGTTTTCGCTTTCGCCACGCCTGGGGCAGACGGGACAGAAAAGACCAAACGGAAAGGAGCATGTACGGTTTGTGCAGGAACAGCCATCCGCAGCGTCCCAGTTCATAAGGGAGAGCATAGGGAAGATACGATGGCAACGCCCCGGGGAGTTCGTTCTTCACGTAGCACAAATAGCGATTTGCAAAGGATCGAATAAACACCGAACGGCTTTTGATCTTGGGGCCTTTGCGGTCATGATAGGCAACAGCAGAAGGCAAATACAAGCAGCGCCAGCCCAGAATCTGCATTCGCCACGCCAGATCAACATCTTCATAGTAAGCAAAGAAGTCTTCGTCAAAGTATTCCCCCTCAACCCGACAGTCCTCAAGAGCCGCCTTTCGATAGAGAGCCACCGCACCGCTGGCACCAAAAACGTACTCTTCCAGATCATACTGTCCGCAGTCTCGTTCGGTCTCTCCCCGATCCTTGGGGCTGAACTTCTTTTTCGCCAGCTCGATGCCTGTTGAATCCAGAATTGGCGGACGCGAACGATAAATCTTCCCCGTGAGGGAGCCGATTTCCGGACGGCTCTTGAATGCATCCAGAGCCTTTGAGAGAAAAGGAGCATCAAGCCAGGCGTCCGCGTTCAGGAGCAGCACAAATTCACCCACGCTGGCGCTAATCCCCTGGTTACAGGCACCAGCAAATCCGCGGTTGACCTCATTGTGAATTATCTTCAGATCAGGCAGAACCCCCAGCGCATCGGCAATTCCCGAATCCTCGGAAGCGTTGTCCACCAGGATGATCTCGATTGGCGGATGCGTTTGTCGGGTGAGGCTTTCGAGACAAGTCGGGAGACAGTCTGCGTTATTCAGGACTGGGACAACGATTGAGACGGTCGTGGTTTCCACGCGATATCAGCTGGCGAGAACAATGCAGTTTCGGCCGCTCGCTTTTGCCTGGTACAGAGCGGCGTCAGCCTGGCGAATGAGCGCGTCGGTTGTCAGTCCGTCCTCCGGAGCCGCCGCGATGCCGGAACTGATTGTGACGGTCTTGTCCTCCCCTTCCTTGGTCGTGTAAGAGACTTTGAGATCCTCGACTCCAATTCGGATTCGATCGACGATGTGTTTGGCTGCCAGTTTCGATGTCTCCGGCAAAATCAAAGCAAACTCTTCACCGCCGTAGCGCACGGCGTAATCACAGGTGCGGCATCCGTCGCTCAGAACCTGTGCGACCGCCGCGAGTACTTCATTTCCCTTCTGATGGCCAAGTGTATCATTAAGTTTCTTGAAATGATCCAGATCCATCATAACCAACGACAACGAGCGTTCATACCTCTGCACACGGCTCAGCTCCGTCTCAAAGGTCTTCGTGAAGTGTCTGTAGTTGTAGAGACCCGTCAGCTCGTCCCGAAAGGATTTTTCTCGTAGTTCCCGTGTGACATTGCGCACCTGACGCTCGAGCTGTTCATTCTGACGGTTCAGCTCGTTTAGAAGCCGTTCCCGTTCCTTGGCCATTCGGGCGTGGTCTGCCGCGTTGCGCACGGTGCGTTCCAGTCGGGCAATATCAA
>JAKQFZ010001222.1 GCA_029558215.1 Candidatus Omnitrophota bacterium | reverse complement strand
CAGAGGATTTTGGGGTAAAAGTCTATACTATCGGTGTCGGTTCCATGGGCAATGCACCTTATCCGGTTCAGGATATGTTTGGAAGAACCCACTATCAGATGGTTCCGGTTGAGATTGACGAAGATCTCCTGAAGGGGATTTCCGAGAGAACCAATGGCAAGTATTACCGGGCCACGGACAAATCAAGGTTGGAGGAAATCTTCTTAGACATAGAACGTCTTGAAAAGACCAAGTTGGAAGCTTATGGAGAGCGTCGGTACCGGGAGTTGTTCGGATGGCTGCTTATTCCTGCACTACTCCTGATTTTGCTCGAACTGCTGCTCTCGGAAACCTGGCTCCGGGTCTTACCATAGAGAGGTGACGGCTGTGCGGTTGGGTACATCAATGGTTTTGAATCTGCTCATTGTGATCCCATTTTTGATCCTTTTTCTGAGGGTCACGGGACGCCGCCGCCATGAAGCCTTGGAGCGGTTCGGGGACTCGAATCTTGTGCTGAAACTGATTGCGAATTTCAGCCCGGAGCGACGACGCACAAAACTGGCACTGATTGTCATTGCCATCGCCTTGGGGATTGTGGCGCTGGCGCGTCCGCAGTTTGGAGAAACCCGCCAGGATGTCAAGCGCTCCGGCATTGATATCATCGTGGCTCTGGATACGTCCAAGAGCATGCTTGCCGAAGATATCAAACCGAATCGGCTGTCCGCCGCAAAGCGAAACACACGTGGACTGATACGACGCCTGGAAGGCGACCGCGTTGGCATCATCGCCTTTGCGGGAACTAGTTTCGTGCTGTGTCCTCTGACTCTTGACTACGGCGCTGCAGAGATGATCCTGGAAGAGATGGATACCGACATTGTGTCCATGCCGGGCACCAACCTGGAAGACGCCATCCAAAAAGCTCGACAGAGTTTCGTCAAGGGAGAACAGAAATACCGGGTCCTTGTCTTGATCACGGATGGACAGGCAACTGTCGGAGATCCCCTCAAGGCTGCCGAAGAAGCATTCCAGGAGGGGATTCGGATTTTCTGCATCGGACTGGGTCAGCCGTCAGGTATTCCCATTCCAGTTCGAGATGAAAAAGGCAATCTGAAGGAATACAAGAAGGACTCCAGAGGGGAACTGGTCGAGGCAACTCTGGATGAGGAAACACTCATGCAGATCGTTTCCGTCAGCGATGGTGTATACTACCGCGCAACCAGTTCGTTAGATGAACTGGATGCGATCTACGACGAAGTGCGTGCTATGGAAGAGAAGGAACTTAAATCGCAGATGTACGTTCAGCATATCGAACGCTTCCAATGGGTACTCTTTCCGATGCTCCTGCTCCTGGGAATCGAATATCTCATGCCATCGGTCAGGAGGTTGGTCAAGAATGGCTGAGAAGATCCTCATCGGAAGAACCCGACGGTACGCCTGCAGCGGGGTTTGGGCTGCCATCCTGGTGATGCTGTCTGTGTTGAACGTTGGTTGGCTTGATCCGGTGCGCGATCAGGTTGAGCAGGCCAATCGAAAATATCTTATGGGCGATCATGATGGCGCATTGAAGGACTACACCCAGGCACAGACAGAACGACCGGAAGAGCCTGCTCTTCATTTCAATATCGGCAATGTCCAAGTGCGAAAGGAGAATCTTCAGGAAGCAGCACGGGAGTATCAGCAAGCGGCCACCTCCACTTTGGATAGAGTGCTGGAGTCGCAGTCCTTGTATAATCTGGGTAATGTTCTTGCCATGCAGGGAAGTCTCCCTGAGGCCATCGAAAGCTACCGCAGTGCATTGCGTTTGAACCCCAGCGATGAAGATGCCAAGCACAATCTTGAACTGGCTATGCTTCAACTGCTTCAGCAGCCCCCACAGCAACAACAGCAACAAGAGAAGCAGCAACAGAAGCAAGAAGAACAACCAACTCCTGAACAGACACAGACAAACGACGATCAGGCACAACAGACGCCAACCCCTCAGGAAGGAGAACAGCAGCAGTCGGAGGAATCAACGCCGACGCCTCAACAGCTGCCTGAGCCATCCACAGAGACCCCCACACCATCTGATGCCCAGCAAGCCAATGAGGGTGATCAGAGCGCACCGACTGAAACACCAACTCCCGTAGATCGTGAGCAATTTGAACGCCTGTTGGACAGGCTTGATCAGAAAGAACTCGAGATTAGAAAGAAATTACAGGGAACTCCGCCACCGATTCATGTTGAAAAAGACTGGTAGAACAAGTTTATTCTCTCTGTGGATTCTGGCAGTCATCCTGATGCCTGGTTCGGCTTTTTCGGATGACTACCAGGTTTCACTGCTGCTGAGTCGCAACTCGGTCAATGTGGGCGAGCAGTTCTATCTTCAAGTCGAAGTTAAGGGAACGTCACGAGATATCCCTTCTCCAAGTCTTCCCGACGTGGACGGTCTGGACTTCTTCTCGGGAGGCACGACCTCTTCATTTCAGATTATCAATGGCAATGTGCAGTCCAGCAAGACCTTCGCCTACTCCGTTTTCGCCCGCAAGGAAGGAACCTATACCCTTGATTCAGTGCAGGTCGAGATTGGCGGAAAAGTCTACAAGGCACAGCCCGCAACGATCACGGTCAGCGCTCCGGCTGGACAACCCGGCCAAGGAGCACCACAGCCCGGACAGCCTCACGCATCACAGGGTCAACCTTCTCCACAGGAGACCCCTCAATCACCTCCAACCGAATCAATCATGCTCAAGGCGATTCCAGAAAACACGACAGTCTACGCGAATCAGGGAATCGTCCTTCAGTATATTCTTTACAAACATCCTCAGATTCAGCTGGGTGGAAATATTCAGTTCGAGAATCTTCAGTCCACCCTCTTTCAAGGCTTCTGGCAAGAGGAGATTCCGATGCAGCCCAGAAGCGTTGGCACTCAGAACATCGGCAACGCTCCTTATGACGTCATCGAACTCAAGAAGTACGTTCTGTTTCCCCTCAAACCGGAGGCGGTGCAGATCGAACCGG
>JAKQFZ010000193.1 GCA_029558215.1 Candidatus Omnitrophota bacterium | reverse complement strand
AGTGAGGCACTGGCAGACGAAAGGGGCAGCGAACCGATAGGCCACGCCTAAACCACCGCGCCACATCTCGACTCTACAAACCGGGATCCTGGGTTGAGGGCAACCCAGGCTACTGGGTACCACGCTTTTGACGACGCGGGTTTGTTGGTGTACGGTTCAACAACAGAGCAGGATTCGTTCAGAGCCAATAGGATGTATGAGCCGCCAATTTGCGGCGATTGAGAAGCCGATGGGTCATGGCTTATCGAGGAATGCAGTTATGAAGAACAATAAGGGATATCTCCTCGCGTTTCTTGCCATTGTGCTTGCTGTGGTGAGTTTGTCCGGTTGCGCGACGGGTCCTCTCCGATACAAAACTCTTGGTCGGTATAGCTATGCAACGGTCGAACTGACTAGATGTGTGCATCCCGTCTTGAAGCCAGTGGCACTTGTTACAGGGATACCCGTTGATGTGGTCATTATTGCTGGCGATACTGTGTTCGTGCCGGTTTCCTCTCTGTACTTTGCCACGCTCTTTGGCATCTTTGGACCGTGTCCGACAGTTGTGAAGGAGAATCCTGCTTTGCTCGTCTTTCTTCCTGTCGTGTTTCCTGTCAATTTCACTGTGGGGATGGTTCTCTTTCCCTATCTGCAGACCTATGCTGACCCGATGGAGTCTGGTCTCTTCTACGATGACGAAGATGCCTTCTACGGTTTGGAAGGTACTTGGTTCCCATGGACACGAGATCCTTCCGACAGCCCGTAGCCCGGTTTGCAGGAGAGATTCGAGGAGGCAGAAAATGAAGAATGCATTCAATGTGCTACTGAGTGGACTCCTATCTATCGTGTGCATGGGCGAGGCGCAGGCTTCTACTCTTGTGCTTCTGGACAGCACCCCTATCTCATCGGATCAGGAGTGCCGTTTCCTTTTTCTCCCTGCAGCAGGATTACTCGGTCTGGTCTCCTATGATGACTCTCGGGTCGCTGAGGGTGTTTGCGACATCTTCGTCGTGTTGAATGGTTCTCTGTCCAAGGTCCCGTCGAAGTCGTTCAAACTGTCAGACGGCCTGCCCTTTCCTGTTGCAAGCATCCTTTCAGGGAAGTCCATGGACGCACAAATGCTTCTTGCATACGTAGGAGATCCGGAGCCGGAAAGACGTGGAGGGGTCATCGCGATCAGCCCAGATGGTAGTGCCTCTGAGTTGGTACGAACGCCTTGGATGCCAAGAGGAGCGACTCTTTCAAGACGGTTCCTCTATACCGTGGAGGCCCTACCTTACGTACTACCAGATGAACCTGCTGGAGATGGTTCTTATGTCGGGGTATCTGCGGAGATAAGGTTTTGTCGGTATGACTGTAGTCGCCTCTACGAAACTGCCGATGTCATTGTTCTGAGAGGGGAAAGTGAAACATGTCGCTGGTTTGCGGAATTGGCAGCAAATCGGGTTGGAAATCAAGTGCTTATCTTACCCTCAAGACGATGTGAAGAGATCGTGTTCATGGTGAGCACGGGAACCGGCGAGATACTCCAAGTAACCTATGGGACGGGAGTCGTCAGAAGAATAGGTAACATTCTCGATAGCGGTGAAGATGAATGGTTCCTCGAGTCGGCTGATGCGTTCGATGAAACCCTTTTCTTGATATACCGTGGGAATAGAAGCAAGAGTAATAGTAGCAGACTTGTTGTCAAGCAGTTGTTGGGTTCAGTAGAGGATGTTTTTCCTCTGGATTCTGATACACGCGCAGTTTCTTGTCTCTCAGATGATACTGTCGCTCTTGTTGAGCGCCGAAATGGCTCAACATGCATAGGTGTCTATCAGATTAGCAGGTAGTAAACTGGGTTGAGGGCAACCCAGGCTGAGATCTGGGATCGTCCTTCGGAGCAAAGATGGTGAAACCTGGAGACAGGTTGAAGCGTTCAGCGCATATTAACAAGACAACTGATGGGTCACGACCCATCCTACCCTGCTGGCCAAAATGAGTTCGTTGGTCTGAGGAGGATACCGATGTCATTGTCTAAGCGTGCTCGTTTGATCTGGGAGAGGCATCGTTTCGCATTGATGCTTGCTGCTGTGCTGTTGTTGTGTTGTTGTCTCTTTTCCAGTCTTTGGCAGATTGAAGCGCACCGTTGGAGCACGGATCGGATAGCGGGTGAGCCGTCCATGCGCTGGGAGATTCTGATTCGAGGCGTGCATGATGTTC
>JAKQFZ010000169.1 GCA_029558215.1 Candidatus Omnitrophota bacterium | reverse complement strand
GGATATGGCCATGCACGGTCTTGTGCAAGGGATTGTGACGGGGCCAATCTGCAAGCAGTCACTCCAACTGGCAGGATGCCCCCACGCGGGTCACACGGAACTGCTGGCGGAACTGGGCAAGGTGAAGAGAACAGTGATGATGTTGGCCAATGCCAAACTGAGAGTTGTGTTGGTCACGACGCATATTCCCCTCAAAGATGTCGCCAAGGAGATCACCTGCGACCACGTTCTGGAGACAATCGAGATCACGACACAAACGTTTCAGCGGTTTGGATGGGGAACGCCCCGACTGGGGGTACTTGGCCTGAATCCACACTCCGGAGAGCAGGGAACCATTGGTACAGAGGAAGATGTCGAGATCATCCCAGCGGTGACCGAGGCCCGTCGAAGGGGATGCGTGTGTCTTGGTCCCATTCCTGCCGACACCGCTTTCCATCGTGCCTTGAATGGGGAATTCGATGTGGTTGTAGCCATGTACCACGACCAGGGAATAGGCCCGCTCAAGACGCTTTCGTTTTCGGATGTCATCAACGTCACGCTCGGACTGCCTTTTACCCGAGTTTCTCCCGGACATGGCACCGCGTTCGACATCTCCGGTACGGGAACCGCAAATCCGGCAAGCATGAAACTGGCTTTGGAAACGGCGGTGGATCTGTGCGCGAGGATGCCAACGGAATCCTCAGACAAATAGAGCCAACCGGTCGCAGCATCCCAGAAACAAACGACTCATCACCAGAGATGGCGAGACATAGTATCGAAGATGATCTATTTGCAGATCTCTTTGAATACTGACAGAATAATCTGAGTAGTAAGACTACAGAGCCGTGTGTATCGAAATGCTTTCCGTCATTGGAACCGTTCGTAGAAAGAGGTACTCACCCATGAAACGCTATGCCTTCCTCACTGGGCTGATCGCATCAGTTGTTGCCTGTTGTTCTCTCGCCGGGGAGTCTTTTGGTCAAGCAGAGGGGGTCTCTGAGCCTTTGGCGGGCATGTGTTCCCTGTCAGGGATCGTTCGAGACGCTTCGGACACTGCAATAGCAGATGCAAAACTGTCTCTCTTCATCTTTGAAGCGCCTGAGCACGAATGGAAGGCAC